>JBAXXH010000076.1:0-17381 GCA_037127995.1 Methylococcaceae bacterium
ACGTTAGGGTTTCGTTATACGTGGGACCAGACAAGATTTTGGCCGAACCCACCAGCGAATTTGGTTGACTTGGATTTAGACGACCAGTGGCCATTCCGCCGGACTCTGGCGTAATAATGTTGCTTGAGCGGGATTCCTGGGAGGGTGGCTGATCTTGTCCACACCCAGTGTGTACTATGGAGAATTTATTTGTCGTGCTCTTAGCAGCAATATTCGGGGAAATGGCATGTATGCTGTACTCGCCGGTGTCATAATCGACTCTTATTTTTACCTCCAATCTTGTCGTAGTATTTTTGGATATTGGCGAACGACTAGTGATATCCCCAGAACCCAGGGTACTCGAGCTATTGACTATGTGCCCGCTCAGCTTCGCCCGAAAGGGTTTAGCAACCTCAGTGCGGCACAACACCGTTGCCTTTAACACGATATCCTCGTTGCTGTTATCTGAGTATTCAATGTGAGCGGCAATGTCCGGACTTCCACGTTGCACTTTGAACGTCGCACTGAGAACTGAAGAGCGTTTATATTTCTTGTGGGATGTGGGCATTTTTCCCACCTGCATCGCATGCACCCATGTGCCATCCGATGCTTCCGACATTTTGGAGGTCGCCTTGTATTCGATAGTGCCGCTCCATACTTGTGGCGGCCCCATATCTGCGAAGGCATGTTGACTAATGCTGCCGAATAAAACCCCGAAGATAAGGACAAGGATCACAGATTTCGCAGTGAAGTGATTATGCATGGCGGTTCCTGTCTATGGCGTGTTGGCGCGTAGAAAACTGACCAAGGATGGAAGCCGGGCAAAGTGGTGCCCGGTTGTGGATAAGTCTCCCCTCCCACCCACCATGAGACGGTTTCGCCTCTTGTGCCTGACAGGTCGTGCTCGTCGTTTATCCCGACGAAATACGAAAGTGCGGGATCATAAACGCTAGGCACATCCGATTTTGAGACTCTTGCATAGCCAATTAATATAGTTTTATCCGTTTCATAAACGACTGAATACTGTTGGCGAATTGGTTTAGACGGCCAGTGTCGCAAAATGCGAGGTTCGTGTAGCAGCCAACGGCCCACCCGCTAGCCATGCGGCGATCCGATCAAGATTAATGGCGACGGTCGTCACGACCTGTTGCAAATGGGTTTTCGCCAACTTACGGTAACCGGCTAGATGAGACTAGGATGAAGAGACATGGCAATACCTGTGTAACAAATAATAAATAGCCTTGGACTCTTGTTCTCTTCGATCGTGCGATTAATTCGCCAATAGTATCTGACCGTTTAAGTGACATACCGAGTCTTGTAAACACCAGATTTTATTAAGTGACAATTATTTAGCGGCACACAGATCAATAATTTCACAGCATAACGACAATTGCTTAATTATCAGGTACTTTAAATGATTTATAATCATGAAGTTATGCACAATGCAAAATCATTAACGGAGTTTATATTCCGAATTCTGTGTCGACCCGCGACTTTTTGCCCTATCTTTCGATAGGTTTGGCATTGTTACTCTTTTGAATAGTAAATCACAAAACAAAACAAATATCAACTGAGTAAAGCAGTTAGGAATAAGAATCAAAAGAGTCTGCTTTTTATTTGAATCACTGCATTTGTCCGGTAATGCAAGTTGGTTCTCTAGAATTGACTGGCAGCTTTATGTGAGCAAGCTGTCATCCGAAAATTAAGGGCGACTGACTGCTGTGGGTCGATGCCTGCTCGTCATAATCCATCGCTCCAAGTGTCCGCTATAATAAATCAACACACTTTCAGAGAGGCCTGGATTAATCCGCGAATCTGTGGCGGTTATTACGAGTTACCTTTATGCCTATCAACTTAAGCCAAGTCTGATAACACAGCCATTAATAATATTTTATTACCAACGAAAATACGCATTTTTCTTCGCGTCTTTCGTGGTAAAAATAGCTTAATTTTTTAATGTGTTGTCGTCGTAAATCCGTGTTTTTGCATACGGTAAAGCAACGTATCCCGGGTAAGACCCAATAATTTTGCGGATTTACTGCGATTGCCTTTAGTGCGACTGAGCGCTTGATGAATCAAGTCAGCTTCTAAAGATTCCAGATGAACACCTCTTTCAGGCAATGTGAATGCCGCCGCTTTAGGCATACTGCTGTGGGTAACAAATTCACGCGGGAGATTTTCCGGCTGTATGGTTTGACCGGCCAATAAAACACTGAGTCTTTCACACAGGTTACGTAATTCACGAATATTACCTGGCCACGCGTAATCTTTAAGAACTTTCAAGGCTTGTTTACTGATGATGGGCGCCTCTATTGAATGGGTTTCTGCCATCATAACCAAAAAGTGCATAATAAGATGTTCTATATCTTCAGTACGCTCGACTAATGGCGGAAGCTCTAAAGGCACGACATCAAGCCGGTAATATAAATCCCGTCTAAATTGACCCGTTGCAACCTGCTTGTTTAAATCCGAGTTTGTCGCTGCGATAATGCGTACATCAACGTTATAAGGTTTAATATCACCGACAGCAAGGCATTCTCCAGACTCCAGAAAGCGTAATAATTTTGCCTGAATTGACACGGGTAAAGAATTTATTTCGTCAAGAAACAACGTGCCCCCGTCAGCAGCCTGAAAAAGCCCGGTAGTATTACCGGTTGCACCTGTAAAAGAGCCCTTTTTATGACCAAACAATTCCGATTCAATCAGACTTTCCGGTAAGGCAGCACAGTTCAAGGAGATAAAAACTTTGTCAGCGCGAGCGCTTTCTTTTTGAATGGCATTAGCAAATACTTCCTTGCCAGTACCTGTTTCTCCTTTAAGCAATACCGTGACATCAGTCGCCGCAACCATTCTGGCGCTACGAATCAAGGAATCCAATGCGGGGGATTTGCCAATGATCGATTTAAAATGCCCCATAATAGCCTCGGTTAATGGTTTGCTGTGTGTGTGGTAACTGTAAACGCCATTGGATTAAGCCATGGCACAACCGCTAACAGTGCCAGAGCTATCATAAACAGGCCAATAGCCTGTTTGAAACGCTGCATTCTGGATAGCCTGGTCAAAAGGTTTGTCATTATACCGACTCCCATGACAGCTGGCAAAGTGCCCAAGCCAAAAGCCAGCATGGTCAATGCGCTTTTACTGGCATCACCCGTGGTAGCGGCCAAGGCTAAAGCGGCATAAACCAGTCCACAAGGCAACCAACCCCAGACCATTCCAAAAAGATAAGCTTGGGTGTGGTTTTTTACGGGGATAAGTTTCCGTCCGTAAGGTTCTAATTTTTTCCAAATTGGCCTTCCGGCTTTTTCAATATACGCAAAACGGGGAAACCAGCCGGCTATATAAAGTCCTGCACTCGCAATAATCGCTGCTGAAAGTAATTGCAGCACTCGATGTCCGTGAGTTTCACCCAGTGGCATGGTTAATAAAACCTCAATAAATCCCGCTAAGGCACCTGCAATAGTGTAGCTGGTAATCCTGCCAAAGTTATAATTAAATACAAACGGTAATAATCGTTGTTTAGTATTTCGTATGTCCGGACTTAGACTTAAGGTTAATGTGCCAATTATCGAACCGCACATGCCTATGCAGTGCATACTGCTGAATAAGCCCATGATAAAAGCGACCAGGTAAGAGGACGTAAAAGCAGGATCAAAGGGCATAAATACAGTTGAAAGGTAAAAGGTGAAAGATACAAGGTTCAAGAAACAAGTGGGTACGCCTTGTACCTTAAACTAACCAGTTAAAGACTTGTAAATTGCGCAAGAATCTGTCCCTGAATTTTCTCTGCCATCGCTCTGCGATTTTCAGCATCACGAATCGGCCGACCTACGACAATATAATCAGCACCATTTTGAAAAGCCGTTTCTACACTCACCACGCGCTTTTGATCGTCATCTTCGCGGTTGTCTACCGGCCTGATACCTGGTGTAATAACCAACAGCTTGTTATCCAATTCTTCCCTGAGCATGGCGACTTCCAGTCCTGATGAAACAATGCCGTCACAGCCTATTTGCAAGGCGCGTTTGGCGCGGGACAATACCAGTTCACGGACATCACATGTAAACCCCAAGTCATCAAGATCGCCACGATCCAAACTGGTTAAGGCCGTCACTGCCAGCACTTTAAGATCACCTTTTTCTTTGGCTGCGGCCTCCATAATGGCATCGTTGCCATGGATGGTAGCCAGATCAACGCCTTTGCTACTTAAGGCTTTAATAGCTCGACCGACTGTCGCCGGAACATCAAAAAACTTCAGATCAACAAACACTTTTTTATTTTGCTGTTTTAACCATTCAATAAAACCAAAATAATCACCTGACATAAACAGCTCCATGCCGACTTTATAAAAGATCACTGAATCGCCGAGTTCTTCCACTAAAGCCTGCGCTTCAGGAATACTGGCAACGTCCAGCGCCATAATCAGGCGCTCACGAACGGGAATGGGTTTGGTTGATATAAAGGTCATAGGTTCAAGGTTAAAGGTAAAGTTGGCTGCAAAACCGGACGGATTACTGTGTTTTTAATCCGGCTTTATCCCAAGCTATTATTCCACCTTCCATGTTATAAACTTTGGAAAATCCTGCCGTCTTTAACACATCAAAAGCTTTTGCAGAACGTCCGCCAGATCGGCATTGTGTAATCACAGGACTGTCTTTGTATTGTTTGAGTTCTGACAAACGTTCATTTAACTGACCTAACGGAATGTGAATTGCGCCTGGAATATGCTGTTCATTCCATTCACTGTCTTCACGAACATCGACAATAACAGCTTTTTGTTCTGTGGACAGTGCAGAGGCTTCTTTGGGAGAGATTGATTCGATTAAACCCGTTTCTGCCTGGACATTACCATAGCCCATTAATAAAATTATAAAAATTAACCGGAAATACTTTACAAATAAACGCATACAATAGCTCCTGAATAATGAACCGAACCCGCGTGCAAAAGTGATATGATCAGTCATCCTTTCAACCCTGATTTTATTACAAAGACAACGCCACACGCTGACTTATTACGGTATATGTTACCGGAACTTGTTTTAACAGTGAATGTTAATATTACCAATAGCGAGAATACCCTTCGATTATGAACTCAACATTGATTCAAATGACCTTGCTAATGGCTTGCGGTGTTGGCTGGAGAATCCTTAAACCAGCCGGTCTAACCGCAGAACATATCCGGCATGTATTAACGACTTTTGTCTATTATTTGCTCCTGCCAGCCATGGTCTTGGAGGTATTATGGACAGCCGATATCGGCGTGCAATCTTTTCACTATGCGCTTTTGGGTATGAGCAGTATTATCTTTGCCATGCTGTGTAGCTGGATGGTCGGGACACTTTTTAAATTTGAAGATAAACGCCTGGGTGCCATGATACTGGCCGCTGCATTTCCTAATGTGACGTATCTGGGCTTACCCGTTTTAGAACAAACTTTTGGCAGTTGGTCACGCTCGGTCGTTATACAAATGGATCTTTTTGCAACAGCACCCGTCCTGTTTACTCTAGGTATTATAGTCTCCCGCTATTACGGTGAAGATACCGCAGAAAATCCAAAATCAGCACACTCCTTTCTTAATGCGCCCCCCTTTTGGGCGGCAGCCATTGCCGTCATTTTAAATCTTAACGGACTGATTGCTCCGGCATGGCTGATCGGCGTATTGCAAAAATTATCGGCGGCTGTCGTACCCTTGATGCTGTTTTCTTTGGGACTGGCTTTAAACTGGAAAGCAATCGTTGCCCGAAACTTGCCTTATGTCATGCCGGTTATTTTGATAAAAATGTTGTTAATGCCAATCTTCGCCATTGCTCTGGCAAGTTATTTACCCCTGGAAGGCAAATACAAAGCGGCCGCCGTGCTGGATATGGCGATGCCGAGCATGGTTCTGGGAGTGGTTTTTTGTGATCGGTATCGACTGGACAGCGCTTTTTATGCCATGACCGTTACCGTAACAACCGCACTGAGTTTACTGACTTTGCCGTTTTGGCATAGTGTACTAATCAATGAGTTTTTAAAATGAATCCAACCCTGGAAATCTTCTCTCAAGGCGAAGAAATTGTCACCGGACAAACTGTGGATACCAATGCCGCCTGGCTGTCACAACAAGCCGTTGCTTGCGGCTTTACGGTAACACGACATACTGCCGTAGGCGATAAACTGGATGACCTGATCGTTTTATTACAAGACATAGCACAGCGAGCCGATTGTTGCATTTGTACCGGTGGCCTGGGGCCTACCAGTGATGATTTAACCGCCGAAGCCGTTGCGCGTGCTTTTAACCGACCACTGGAATTTGACGCCATTGCTTTTGAACAAATTAGTCGTTTTTTTGTAAACAGAAACAGAACCATGCCCGCCTCAAACCGAAAGCAGGCCATGCTGCCTGAAGGCGCTGAGCGTATCGAAAATGAATGGGGCACTGCGCTTGGGTTTTCACTGCATTACGGACGCTGCTGGTTTGCATTTTTACCTGGCGTACCGATGGAAATGATGAATCTGTTTCGTGAAAGCATATTGCCCACCCTGTCGACCCGTTTTTTATTACAACCGGGGCAATTGGTTTCCATCAAAACCTTCGGCTTGGGTGAGTCGGTCATTCAGGAACGCATCAATTCAATTGAAATACCTGCCGAGGTGCAGTTAGGTTTTCGTGCCGGAACAGACGACGTGCAAACCAAGCTATTGTTTCCCTTTGCTTATCCACAAACGGCAATGACTGCTTTAGTCACCCGACTTGCTGAAGCATTGGGGGATTATGTCTTTGCTATTGATGGACTGGGCGAAACAACAGGCGATCTGGTTTTTGAAATTGATAAACTGATGACGGCAAGAAAGCAGATGCTAGCCATCGTAGAAACCGCTAGCCATGGCCTGCTGGCAGCCAAGTGTATCGGTTTGGAGTGGTTACTCAGCGCAAGCTATCAACAATCCACGGCCAGATTAGGTACAGAAACTGATACAGAAAACTTAATAACAGCCGCCAAAACCACTGCAGTCGATCTACAAAAAGCCGGTGAAGCTGATTACGTTCTCGTTCAACTTTATGCAGGCGACAATCAAACCTTGCACAACAAAGATAAGTCCATTGTTGTTTATAGCATTTTGTTGACAGGTGGCACCTTTCACCAAGCGACTCATTCAATAGCCGGCCCGATAAAACGCAAGCAAAATCAGGCTGCATTATTGAGTTTGGATTTATTACGACGTTTTTTGCAAGACAAAGCCATCAGTTCTTAAAACGCTAAAAGGCAGGTGCTTTTAGGTAACCATGACCGTGTTTTGTCGGGGCAATCCCTTGCGGTTGCCCTGATAACATCGCGGCATTAAAGGGCAGGCGTAAAGCCTGCCCCTACGATAAAAAACGCCCGATTGTGGCGGGAAACGTCTAATTTGCTTGGACGTTGCTGCTTACATTTTGGCCAATACGGCTGCCACTGTCTCGCCCATTGCTGCCGGTGCAGGGCAAATAATAACGCCAAATTCTCTGAGTATGGCGACTTTTTCTGCTGCACCTTCTTCCGCTGATGAAATAATCGCACCGGCATGACCCATGCGGCGTCCTTCGGGAGCGGTTAAGCCGGCAATATAAGCAATGACCGGTTTTTTCATGTGTGCCTGGGCATAAAATCCGGCTTCAACTTCTTGAGGGCCACCAATTTCACCGATCATCAGGATAACCTTGGTTTCAGGGTCTTGTTCAAATTTTTCCAGAATATCCCTATGTGAACTGCCGTTGATAGGATCGCCGCCAATGCCCACAGACGAAGAAATACCAATACCCAAACGCTTCATTTGATCAGCCGCTTCGTAACCTAACGTACCTGAACGACCGACAATACCGACATTGCCCTGCATGTAGATATGCCCCGGCATAATACCCAGCATGGCGCGTCCCGGACTAATAGTACCGGCACAGTTAGGGCCGGTCAGTATCATGCGCTTGTCTTCCGGGAAGCGACGCAGGAAGTTCTTTACGGTCATCATGTCTTGAGTAGGAATACCGTCAGTAATCGCTACACAATATTTGATGCCCGCATCGGCGGCTTCCATAATGGAATCAGCGGCAAAGGCAGGGGGTACAAAGATAATGCCGGCTTCAGCGCCCGTTTGTTGCACGGCTTCTTTGACGGTATTAAAAACCGGCAAGCCAAGATGAGTTTGCCCGCCTTTGCCGGGAGTAACGCCGCCGACCACCAGTGAGCCATAGTTAATCATGTCCTGCGCGTGAAACGTACCGATTTTTCCGGTAAAACCCTGAACAATAATGCGCGTTGTTTCGTTAATAAAAATAGCCATTTAAATCTCCAGGGCCGCTTCTTTTGCAACCACTTCGTTGCGTGCTTGCACCGCTTTTTCAGCCGCTTCGGCCAACGTTTCAGCGATAATGATGGGCAGTCCGCTTTCTAAAATAATGCGTCGGCCTTCTTCTACGTTAGTGCCTGACAAACGCACAACCAACGGCACCTTCATATCAATTTTTCTAACCGCTTGGACGACGCCTTCAGCAATCCAGTCGCAACGGTTGATACCGGCAAAAATATTAACCAACATGGCTTTAACGCCCTTGTCAGCCAAAACCAGGCGAAAGGCTTTTTCGGTACGTTCAGCCGAGGCACCGCCACCGACATCCAGGAAATTTGCAGGCTCGCCACCCACCAGTTTAATCATGTCCATAGTCGCCATGGCCAATCCTGCGCCGTTAATCATGCAGCCAATGTCGCCGTCTAGGCCAACATAGCTTAAACCACGGTCTGCGGCTGCCATTTCGCGCGGATCTTCCTGGGTTTTATCGCGCAATTCAGAGATTTTTTGCTGCCTGAACAGGGCGTTGTCATCAAAACCCATTTTTGCGTCCAGTGCCACTAATTCACCACTGCGCGTGACCACTAACGGGTTGATTTCCAACATACTGACATCAAGAGCACGCAAGGCGCTATAACAACCTTTGATGGTCTTAACCGCATGGCTCAATATTTCAGCATCCAAACCCAAGGCAAACGCCATTTCACGCGCTTGATAATCCTGCAAACCAACAGCGGGTTCAATATAAATCTTGGTAATGGCCTCCGGATTATTGAGCGCCAGCTCTTCGATTTCCATACCGCCTTGGGCAGAACCGACCATCACAATCCGTTCTGAAGTGCGGTCAACCAAAAAACAAAAATACAATTCTTTTACAATATCCGTACCCGCTTCTATATAGAGTCTTGAACAGACTTTACCGGCCGAACCGGTTTGATGGGTAACCAGTCTTTTACCCAAGATAGCCTCAGCAGCCGCTTCAACTTCATCATGGGTTTTACAAATCCTGATGCCACCGGCTTTACCGCGTGCACCGGAATGAATCTGTGCTTTTACTGCCCATACATGACCGCCAATTTCTCTGGCACGTTGAACGGCATCTTCCGGACTGTAAGCCAAACCGCCTTCAGCGATTTTAACCCCGTAACCGCTTAAAATGTCTTTCGCTTGATACTCATGAATATCCACAGCATCTTCCCTTGTTGATTTTTTATTAAGTTAAATGGCATAGGGCGCAAGCAGCAAGGCAATACTTTTTCACCTTTAGCCTTGTGCCCTTCGCCTTATTTATTTTTTGCAGCAATCGCTTCAGCTGCCCGTACCACGTTATTGGCCATTTTTTCTGAAGCAGCATCGATTAAACGACCGTCCAATGCCGCTGCGCCTTTGCCTTGCGCAGCGGCTTCTTGCAATGCCACTAAAATGCGTTTGGCTTTTTCAACTTCAGACGCAGGCGGGGTAAAAATTTCATTGGCTAATTCGACCTGTGAGGGATGAATCGCCCATTTACCTTCGCAACCCAAAGCTGCCGCACGTCTTGCAGCCAGCTTGAAACCTTCGGGATCTTTAAAATCACCAAAAGGACCATCAATGGGACGCAAGCCGTAAGCGCGACAAGCAACCGTCATACGACTAATGGCAAAATGCCATTGGTCACCCGGATAATCAGGATTTAAACCGCCAATATTGGTCGTTCTGGCACGATTACTGGCCGCATAATCAGCCACACCAAAATGCAGGGCTTCAAGACGACCTGACGCACCGTTGCGTGCAATATCTTCTACATTAGCCATGCCCAAGGCCGTTTCAATCAGGGCTTCAATGCCTATTTTATTTTTTAATCCCTGTTGCATTTCCAATTGATTAAGCATTGCTTCAACCATATAGACATCCGCATAAACACCGACTTTAGGAATCAAAATAGTATCAATTTTTGCGCCGCACTGCTCAACCAAATCAACCACATCACGCACCATATACTGCGTATCCAGGCCGTTGATACGCACAGAAACTGTAACACCATGACCTTTCCAGTCCATGTCGTTTATAGCTTCAATGATATTTTTTCTGGCGCGTAATTTGTCATCGGGAGCAACGGCATCTTCAAGATCCAGAAAAATGAAATCCGCACCACTTTTCATCGCCTTTTCAAACATATCCGGACTTGACCCCGGAACTGCTAACTCACAACGTTGAACACGTTGAACTGACGCTGCATATAAAGTGTGGCTCATTTTTACATTCCTAAGGTTATGGGTGTTGATGTTTGTTTCTTAACTTGACGTCAGTAAACAAATAAATCGCCCATTCTACTTTTAGTGCTACTAAAGTCAATTTTTAAAACCCGCTTTCTGCTTAAATCTGTAATCAAATCTTGCTGATTGCTGGTGCCTATGTCATTATTGCCAGTTTTTTGGGGCATTTGGTTTTCCAATCCCAAGTCCTGATTTAATCAATCATTCCACTACCTACTAAAGAGGCAAACCCATGGCTGGTCGTAACCACCTATATATTCCAGGCCCTACCAACGTACCTAATGAAATTCTGAATGCGATGCATATTCCTATGGAAGACCATCGTTCTCCTGCTTTTCCAAAGTTACTAACGCCTCTATTGCAAGACCTGAAGAAAATCTTCAAAACCGAAACTGGTCAAGCTTTTGTGTTTCCTGCTACTGGAACTGCGGGCTGGGAAATCGCCTTTACAAACACATTAAATCAGGGCGATAAAGTATTGATCTATCGTTTTGGTCAATTCAGTCATTTATGGGCTGAAATGGGCAAACGCTTGGGCTTTGATGTTGAAATTCATGAAGAAACCTGGGGTAAAGGCATACCCCTTGACAAGCTGGAAGCCCGTTTAAAAGAAGACACAAAGCATGAAATCAAAGCGGTTTTAGCAACACATAATGAAACGGCTACCGGTGTTACCAGTGACATTGGTGGCGTTCGTAAAGCCATGAATGCGGCAAACCACCCTGCCCTGTTATTTGTTGACGGCGTCAGCTCTATTGCCAGTCTTGATTTTCGCATGGACGAATGGGCTGTTGACGGTGCCATCAGCGGGTCACAAAAAGGTTTTATGATGCCGGCTGGCGGTGCATTTTTGGCCTTTAGTCAAAAAGCGTTAAAAGCGACTGAAACATCAACTTATCCACGTTGTTTTCTGGACTTAAAAGACCAGGTGAACACCAACAAAGACGGCTACACACCTTACACGCCTTCTTTGCCTATTTTATACGGCTTGCGTAAGGCACTGGACATGTTGCTTGAAGAAGGCCTGGAAAATGTTTACGCACGTCACTTTCGCCTGGCGGAAGGTACGCGTAAAGCAGTGGCTGCCTGGGGTTTAACAATATGCGCCGAGCCTGGCTTTGAATCTGACACAGTGACTGCGATTGTTGTCCCTGAAGACAAAGATGCACGCACGGTCATCAGCACGGCTTTTAGTAAATACAATATTTCTTTAGGCGCGGGCCTTTCTGTATTGGCTGGAAAAGCTTTCCGTATCGGTCACGTTGGCGACATGAATGACGTATCCATGCTGGGTGCTATCGCCGGTGTTGAAATGGCCTTATTGGACTGTGGTTTTGATATAAAACCAGGTAGCGGCGTTGTAGCGGCTATCGAGTATTATCGGGCAACTGCATAATAAATCGCTTTAAGTAGCTAGACCCTGCCGCCGCTTACGGTTGTCGGGTCACGCCACTTTAGGAACATACATGAAATAACTTGACCATTTATATCCCCTCACCTCAACCCTCTCCCGGCGGGAGAGGGAGCAAGATGCCTAAGTTATTTCATGCGCATTCCTTATCAATGCCTTACTTTTAAATCCATAACCCTATTCTGTGGAGACTATTCAATGAGCAAACCTAAAGTCATCGTTACTCGAAAATGGCCTGCTGAAGTCGAGGCACAATTAAAAGCACTTTATGATGTACAACTAAACGAGCCCGACATCCCCATGACGGCCGATGAACTTAAAAAAGCCCTGCAATCTGCGGATGCTTTATTGCCCACCGTTACTGATTTAATAACTGCTGACATACTTAACATTGACGACAAACGCGCTAAAATTATTGGCAACTTTGGTGTCGGTTATAACAATATCGATATCAATACAGCCAAAGCACAAGGATTGGTTGTTACCAACACGCCACACGTTTTAACGGATTGTACCGCTGACATTGCCATTTTACTGCTGTTAATGTCGGCACGACGCGCCTCTGAAGGCGAGCGCCTGATACTTCATCAGCAATGGACCGGCTGGAAACCCACTCAGTTACTGGGACAAAAAGTAACCGGTAAAACCTTGGGATTGATTGGCTTTGGTCGTATAGCGCAGGCAATGGCTAAAAAAGCGCATCATGGTTTCGGCATGAAAATCCTGTTTTATGCCCCCTCACAACCCGCGCAAAACATCATTGATGATTTGCAAGCCACACGCTGCGAAACCGTTGAAGAATTATTATCAGCAGCCGACTTCGTTTCATTACACTGTCCGGGTGGCGAGGCAACCCGACATTTAATCAACGAACAACGTTTGAAACTGATGCGTCCATCGGCTCATTTAATCAATACGGCACGGGGTGATGTCGTTGACAGCAAGGCCCTGATTATAGCATTAACAGAGGGTTGGATTGCCGGTGCAGGTTTAGACGTTTTCGAGGGCGAACCGACTATTGACCCAGGCTTTTTGGAACTGGACAACGTTGCTCTGTTACCTCATTTAGGTAGTGCAACAGAAGAAACGCGTGTCGCAATGGGTAAGCGCGTATTGGCCAATATTGCAGCATTTTTTGCCGGCGAAGAACCTGGCGATCGGGTTGTTTAAAGTCTAAACAATACCGGTCAGGCGATAGGGTGCAATAAAGCTCATACTATTGCCCCTATTAAGTCTGCTGATTTTCTAAATTCACGCCACTACCCGGCGTAATCAAAAAGCCTGAAAGCGCTGGTTATTTAATAACCAGCTCAACCAATTTGACGAATGCCGGGTTAAATAACGTCAATCCAAAAACGGCAATACCGATCAAGATTTTTAACAACAAGGCGTTTTGTTTAAGCTCGGCACGGATCTCACTAATCTCGGCACGAACCTGACTAATCTCGGCACGAACTTCACTAATTTCGGCACGAACCCCATTAATTTCGGCTCGAACAAATTCCTTGGTCGCTAATTCTGTACGCAATTCATTGTATAACTCTGCTTTAATTGCTTCTTTTTTATGCGTGATACGTTCGTCCGCCTGACTTTCAATAGCTTGAATAGAGCTTTCAATTGCTTTGGCGAACACTTCCGCTTTTTCCCGATCCTGATTAAACGCCGCCTCAAGTAAAACAAAAACGTCGCGTGGTATTGAATAAGCCATAAGCTTGTCCCGCCTGATTTTTTCGATGGGTCGATTATAGCACCGTCAAGCTATTTTAGAGCTCATTAAAATAGCTCAATAAAACCACGCGTCACACAATTAAAACAAATGCTTAACAGCATCCCTTTCTTCTTTTAACTCGGTTTCGGTCAGCTTCATCTGTTGCTTGCTAAAGTCATTAATAGCCAGATTTTTTACAATACCGGCTTTGCCGTCAACAACTGTTACCGGAAATGAATAAATCAAGCCTTTGGCAATGCCATAACTGCCATCAGAAACCACACCCATACTGACCCAGTCACCCTCTTCGGTACCCAATGCCCAATCTCTCATCTGATCAATCGCGGCATTAGCCGCAGAGGCTGCGCTGGACTGGCCTCTGGCTTTAATAACAATCGAACCACGTTGCTGAACCGTAGGGATAAAGTCATTAACAAACCAGTTTTTATCAACCAACGACAAGGCATCTTGCCCTTTTACCTTGGCATGATGGAGATCAGGATATTGGGTCACCGAATGATTACCCCAGACAATCATGTTTTTTATATCCGTGGTTAGAACGCCACATTTTTCAGCTAACTGACTTATCGCCCGATTATGATCCAACCGGCTCATTGCCGAGAAATTCTCAGGACTTAAATCCGGCGCATTTTTTAACGCAATCAAGGCATTGGTATTGGCAGGATTACCGGTTACCAATACCTTGACATCTCTACTGGCCACTGCATTTAAAGCCTTCCCTTGTACCGAAAAAATCTCCGCATTAACTTCCAGTAAATCTTTGCGCTCCATTCCAGGTCCTCTTGGACGCGCTCCCACCAGAAAAGCATAATCAACATTTTTAAATGCCACCAGTGGATCGTCTGTTATTTCAATTCTATGCAATAAAGGATTGGCGCAATCTTTTAACTCCATCACAACACCCTGCAAGGCATTCATTGCCGGTGCGATTTCCAGTAAATGCAAGACAATAGGCTGATCTGGCCCTAGCAAAGAACCTGCCGCCAAACGAAACAGCAACGAATAACTAATTTGCCCGGCCGCACCGGTAACTGCTATATGAACGGGTGTTTTCATTTGTTTTCCTTTTAGTTTTATCATGGATAGCGCTTATTTTATAAAGCCACATTAAAAATCGGTAATCATTATGGCTTAACAACCAAGTCACCTCATTTCACTGCTTTATTTTTGCCGGTTAAAGAATAACTGACAATCCGTGTAATCGTATCACTCCTTCCACAGTAAAAACACCCATTAATCTTGCCGCTTAATCACGGCACAGTTTTTTTTATCGGGTATAATACGGCTCAAAATCATCACATTAACGCATACACACGGGTAAGTTAATGAAAAAACTGCTATTCCAATTCGACACAGACACGCACCCCTCCGTTTTCGACACGGTTGTTGGCTATGATGGCGGTGCCGATCATGTTATCGGGCATGGCGGATTGATGCCGGAAAACGTCACGGCACTGGTAGAAGGTGCTATTTTTACCCGTGCACCTAAAGATAAAAAAAATACCGCTATTTTTGTTGGCGGCAGCGATATGCTTGCCGGTCAAAAATTATTTGCTGCCGTACAAAACTGTTTTTTTCCAGGCTTTCAAGTGTCTGTCATGCTGGATAGTAACGGCAGCAACACAACCGCTGCCGCTGCCGTTGCCAAACTGGCATCCAGCAGCGTACTCACCGGCAAAAAAGCGGTGGTATTGGCAGGTACCGGCCCGGTAGGGCAACGTGCAGCCGCCATGCTGGCTCAAGAAGGTGCAATCGTATCCTTGACTGCCCGTAAAATGGAACGTGCTGTAGAAGCGTGCAACAACATGAAACTACGATTTGGCGTTGACATAACCCCTATCGAAGCATTTGATAATGAGGCCAGAGCCAAAGCCATTGAAAATGCGGCGATTGTTTTGGCAACCGGTGCGGCCGGTGTTGAACTGCTGTCCACTCAACAGTGGCAAGATAACAGCACTCTTGAAATGATAGCCGATGCCAATGCCACGCCCCCTTTAGGCATTGGCGGCACCGACATGATGGATAAAGGCAATCTGCGCCACGGTAAAATCATCTGGGGCGCGATTGGTTTTGGTTCTTTAAAACTGGCTTTACATCGTGCCTGTATCGCCCAATTATTTGAAGACAACAAACAGGTTCTGGATGCCGAAAACATCTTTGCCCTGGCCAAAGAAATGGCTTAGTTAATAACCGTCTCAATGAGCCATTCAGAAATCCCGAGAGCTTTGTCATCAAGAAAAGATGCCTTAAGTATTTTTAAGGCAGGCGTCAATGCGGCTGACCCTTATCAAGCGGTTAAAAGCTGTTTGTTTACTGATGGTCAACAGTTGGAATTTCTGCTGGATTTGAACGATAAAACCCAAAAGCGCACCGGTAACTGGTCAAAAGTCCATCTTATCGCCTTTGGCAAAGCCGCTTGTGCCATGGCCAAAGCGGCTCAAGAAATCATCCCTGCTCATTTGCTGGCAACTGGCAGCATTGCCGTTACTAATTACGAAAACGTAACAACGCTTGATGCTATTGAGGTTATCGGCGCTGCGCATCCACTGCCTGATGAAGCAGGTCTTAATGCCGCCCTTAAGTGCGCTGAACGAATAAGCTGCGCGCAAGCAAATGAACTGGTTTTGGTATTGGTCAGTGGCGGCGGTTCAGCACTGATTCCCTATCCTGCCGATGCCATTTCGCTGGCAGAAAAGATTGCTACCACTGATTTGCTTCTGGCGAGTGGCGCAACGATCAACCAGATTAATTGTGTACGTAAACATTTGTCCCTGTTAAAAGGCGGCGGCTTCGCACGACTGGCAGTTCCGGCGGACTTGCATGCACTTGTTTTATCGGATGTATTAGGTGATGACTTAAGCACCATTGCCAGTGGCCCAACGGTTGCTGACCCCAGCACATACAACGATGCGATTGCCGTTTTTAAATCCAAAAATAATTGGGATAAGGTGCCCGCCAAGGTTCAACAGCATTTGGAACAAGGCAGCCTGGGCAAAGCACCTGAAACCCCCAAGCCTGGCGATTCTGTTTTTAAAAATACCGGCCATACTTTAGTGGGCAGCAACGCCATTAGCCTCAAGGCAACACTAAAAGCAGCACAAGATTTAGGCTACCAAACCCGGTTATACGACGCGCATCTGTGCGGCGAAGCCAGACAGGCAGCTGAAAAATGGGTAATTTACGCAAAAAACTTAATCGCCAACGGTATTGAAAAACCCGTGGCCTTGTTGGCGGGTGGCGAAACCACGGTTACGTTAACAGGCAAGGGACGCGGTGGCCGTAACCAGGAAATGACTCTGGCTTTTGCTATTGCCGCAGAGCAACACGGCTTAACCGACCATTGGACATTTCTTAGCGGCGGCACTGATGGTCGCGATGGCCCAACGGATGCCGCCGGGGGCATCGCGGATCAAGACACCCTAAAGCGCATGCACCATGCGGGCATAGATCCGCTTGCCATGCTGGACAATAACGATTCTTACACTGCCTTAAAAAGCTCACAGGATTTACTGGATACCGGCGCGACCGGAACCAACGTAGCTGACCTGCAAGTATTACTTATTCACCCTAAACTTACTCAAATACACACCTCTTAATCAGGAAACACCATGTTTAAAAAATCTATGTCCATAGCCGGTTTTGATGATGATCTGTTCCAAGCAATGGAAGAAGAACGTAATCGCCAGGAAGATCACATTGAACTGAT
>JBAXXH010000077.1:0-17068 GCA_037127995.1 Methylococcaceae bacterium
ACTTTTGCTTTCTGAACTTTGGATTCTATACCCATAGCCGCAAGCTTTGCCCTTAACCGATCCGCTTCTTTAAAGGTCTTAAAAGAACCTGCCTGCATAATATAATGCGTTTCTTTAGCCTTGCCTACGCGCTCTTCCCGCGTGCGGGTTTTAATTTCATACTCTGGCACCACCACTTCTTTTTCAGGCAATATGGTGTAAAAATCAAACTGCGGCAGTTTAATTTCGGGCTTTTGCTCTTCTTTAGGTGCGACTACGCTCTCCACACCCGTTTTATTGGGTATTGTTTGTGAAGTTTGCGGAGGATTTTCTGTTGTTGACCCGTTACGTCGCAAATAAACCAAAAAAACCACAAAGGCAATAATTATCGCGGTAATCAGCATCCCTTTCCACAAACCAATACCTGGCTGTCGATCGAATTTTTTACCACGCAGCCCTGCCTTTCTGCCTTGCGGTCTTGGTTTATAATCTCTGGACATCACATGGATTCAGGTGTATTGATGTTTAAAAGACCCAAGCCGTTTGCCAATACTTGCCTTACCGCACACACCAGATTTAATCTGGCATCACGAACACAGGCATCTTCAACGAGAAACTGATGGGCATTGTAATAAGTATGAAACTCATGCGCCAAATCACGCAGATAAAGAACCACTTGATGCGGTTCATACTGCAAGGCCGCGCGTTCAATAACTTCCGGATACCGCGCTAATGTGCCCAGTAACTGAATTTCATGTTCTGCGGTCAATTGTGACAAACTTTCCATGCCCAGTAACAGATTTCTTTCGAAGCCTTTTTCATCCAGTTGACGTAATACGCTACAAATTCTTGCATGCGCGTACTGTACATAAAATACCGGATTTTCATTGGATTTTGATGTCGCCAATTTCAAATCAAAATCCATGTGTTGTTCAGAGCGACGCATCACATAAAAGAAACGCGCCGCATCTTTGCCAACCTCACTGCGCAATTGCCGCAAAGTAACAAATTCACCTGAGCGGGTAGACATTTGCACTCTTTCTTCGCCACGATAAAGGACTGCAAATTGAACCAACAACACCTTTAATTTAGACGCATCAGCTCCTAATGCCTGAATCGCTGCCCTGACTCTGGGCACATAACCGTGATGGTCGGCACCCCAAATATCAATAATCTGGTCAAAACCACGATCCAGTTTGTTCATGTGGTAAGCAATATCTGAAGCAAAATAGGTATACTGGCCGTTCTCTCTAACCACTACCCGGTCTTTTTCATCGCCTAACCGGCTGGAGGCAAACCAGATTGCACCCTCCTGCTCATAAAGATGCCCGCCTGCACGTAATCGTTCAAGCGCTTTTTCTACTGAACCGTCATCCATTAAATCGCGCTCTGAAAACCATTGCTGATAATCAACGCCAAATTCCATCAAATCAACTTTGATATCATCAAGAATACTTTTCAAGCCAATTTTGAAAAAATCCCGGTATAGCGGCAACCCCAACAACGTTTTCATGCGCTCAATAAGCGCATCAATATGCGTGTCCTTATCGCCGCCCTGCGACTCGTCAGGCGGTATATTTTCCATCACCAACTCAATCGGGCGACGATAATCATTGTTGGTATTTTTATGAATATCGCTGGCAATTTCGCGCACATAGTCCCCGCGATAAGCATTGCCGGGAAAATGAACCAGCTCGCCGCATTCTTCCAGATATCTAAACCAGATACTGGCAGCCAGTATATCCATCTGCCGACCGGCATCATTAACATAATATTCACGATGCACTTCAAAACCGACCGCTTTTAGTAAATCAGCCACTGCAGAACCATAAGCCGCGCCTCGACCATGCCCTACATGCAAGGGGCCGGTAGGATTGGCTGAAACAAACTCAACCTGAACTTTTTTACCCGCACCCACAGTGCTTAAGCCAAATTTCCGCCCTTGGGTATGAATTTGGCTGACAATCTGATATTGGGAGTTGGGATTAATAAAAAAATTAATAAAACCGGGGCCGGCTAACTCCACTTTCATCACTGCGTCATGCTGAGGCAGTGCGGCAATAATTTTTATCGCCAGGTCGCGAGGATTTGCTTTCGCCGGTTTTGCCAACATTAATGCCAGATTTGAAGCAAAATCACCATGCTGTACATCACGGGTACGTTCTATCGATATATTCGGAATAATTTCCAGGCCAAGAATACCCTCTGCCTTGAGAGTTTCAATAGCTTGTAGAATCAGTTCCTCTATTTTTTGTTTCATTGCTTCACGGCGGTAGTTAGATCGGATAAATAGCCGCTCATTATCCATTAAAACAGCCTGATTATCCATTCAAACAGCATCAATACAAATCCACAGGGTCAACATCCAGCGACCAGCGCACTTTTTTGGCCTGTTTGAGCTTGGCTATTTCAGGTATTAACACGTCAAGCAATACCTGTAATTCCTTGCGATGGGTGTTTTGAAACAATAATTGATAACGGTAAAGACCGGCCCGCCTGGCCATTGGCGCAGCGACTGGGCCCAAAACCTGGGTATGTCCGGTGTTATAGGCCTGTACCAATGCGTTGACCGCCTGAAAAAAAAGCGGCGGGCTATCAACATCACCGGCCTGCACGCGTAATAAGGCCTGATAACTAAACGGCGGCAACAAGGCCTCTTTACGTTCAGCCAGTGCCGTTTTGGCAAAACTTCGATAACCTTCACGGATTAAGGTGGTTAATAAAGGATGCTCCGGTTGCCGTGTCTGCATAATGACTTTACCCGGCTTTTCAGCGCGTCCGGCACGCCCTGAAACCTGCACAATCATTTGCGCCAGTTTTTCGGGCGCATGAAAGTCAATGCTGAATAGTCCGCTATCCACATCAAGAATCGCCACCAAGGTCACATTAGGAAAATGATGGCCTTTGGACAGCATCTGCGTTCCTAAAATAATGTCCACTTTACCCTGATTGATTTGCTGCAAATAATTTTCCAGCGAACCTTTGCGCTGCGTAGAATCGCGATCCAAACGCACGGTTACTTTATCGGGAAACAATTCGGCCAGCACTTTTTCTACCCGTTCAGTACCTAAGCCCAACGGCGTCAACTCGCCGACTTTGCAAGCCGGACATTGCTTAATCAGGCGTTGTTCCTGACCGCAATGATGGCAACGCAAACACGTTTCATCAAAATGAATCACCATATTGGCATCGCAGCGTTGACAACGTGCAACCCAGCCACAACTATGACAAATCAGCGTCGGCGCAAAACCGCGTCGATTCAGAAACAGCAAAACCTGTTCATTTTTTGCCAGAATTTTTCGCATTTCCCCAATCAGCGCTTCAGACAAACCCTCACTGATTCTTTTATTTCTGATGTCCATTAACTGCAAGACAGGCTCTATGGCATTGCCCGCCCGATTCGGCAGATGTAACAACTGGTAACGCTGCTTGTCAACGTTATACAAGCTTTCCAAAGAGGGCGTTGCCGAACCCAGTAAAACCGGAATATGCAACAACTTGCCACGCACGATCGCAATATCCCGGGCAGAAAAACGAAAGCCTTCCTGTTGCTTAAACGAGGCATCGTGCTCTTCATCAAGAATAATCAATCCCGGATTTTTTAACGGTGTAAACAACGCAGAGCGCGTACCCAACAAAATAGAACAATCACCTTGCTGCATTTGTAGCCAGGCGCTTTGCCGTTGATTATCGGTCAACTTGGAATGCGACAAGGCAATGCTGACGGCAAAGCGCTGTCTAAACCGGTCTTCAAGTTGTGGCGTTAGCGTAATTTCCGGCACCAGTACCAAAACCTGCTGCCCCCGTTCCAGTACCGTGCGAATAATCTGTAGATAAACTTCTGTTTTGCCGCTACCGGTAACACCCTCCAGTAAAAAAACCCCAAACTGCCCGAGACTGGCACTAACCGCGTCTATCGCCGCTTGCTGCGCTGAATTACACTGCAAGGCATTATTTCTGATTAAGGCTTCCGGATTATTCACCTTGGCCGCATGCAATTCAAGCTGCACCCATTGTTTTGCGATTAATGCCTTTACCGCAGGTCGCCAATTGTCATTCCATGTCGAAAGCTCAGCTTCTGAAAGACTCACAGGGCAGGATTGAAATTTTTCCAACACACTTTTTTGTTTGGGTGAACGTTGCAATCCGGCACTGTCCGTCACTTTACCCAGCTCCGTCAAGGTAAAACGCTTTTCTGTTTGAACAACCACTAACTTGCCCTGCCGCAGCGCCGCCGGAAAGGCAGTGCTTATCACTTCACCCAACGGATGATGATAATAATGACTGGCCCACTTCAACAACCACAAATCCTTGGCCGATAATAACGACGGGTGATCCAGAATCCGTATGACCTGTTTTAATTTACTGGTTTCCACTTCGCTGTGTCCTACAATTTCAAGCAGAAACGCAATTTTTTTACCTAAGCCAAAAGGCACTTCAAGGCGTACCCCTGGCTTGACGTTATGTAAGTCAATAACATCCGGAGCGAGATAATCAAATAAACGATACACGGGAACGGGGATTGCGACTCTAAAAATCAGTGAATCGCCAGAGTGCAACTTAGGCATTATTTGTAGCTTCTAACGGTTGCATATAGCCTGATTGGTAGCTCATATTTAGTAGTTATAACACCCAGTAATACGAGTGAAAATTGAGGAAATTTCCGAGAAAGAACTAACCCATCAGACGAATACAATCGCTTGCCTGATTAGGAATAAGTTGCTTTTAATGGATAAAATATTCTTCTGAAACCACCTGAGATGCCTAATCAAATGGTTTGTAATCCAAGATGCTGCTGGAGGGCTGAAAATCTTTATCCGAGTGCAATAAAACCAACTGATTTTCAATGCAGTAAGTGGCAATCAAGACATCAATCGTTTTTCTGATGGTAATACCTTTTTTGCGAAGTAACCTGAAGTTGTCAACACTTTTCAGACTGATTTCATACCCTACCATATTATGAACTGGCAACGCACACATCAGGCTTTTAGCCGTAGTAAAATCACTATCACTTTTAAAACCTTGCAAAACTTCGGTGAGAATCAAATCACCGGTACAAATAGGCCTAATGCTTAACAGACTGTCCAGCTTTTCTGAAGCTATGGTTTTGTTGCCGTTAAAATAGTCAATCCAAACACTGGAATCCACCAGTATCATTGTTCACTTCTCATCTTCTCCAGATCGCCTTCCCATTTTAACGCACCTTTAAATTGTTTTATTTTTCCTGTTGTTTTAATGCCAACAGGGTTCGAAGCCCTTGTTCTACTGCTTCACGTTTTGAATTAATCCCTGTCAATTTTAAAACATCCGTCATCAGTTCATCATCAATCATAATATTGGTACGCATCATATTCTCCTGCGACTATTTTTAAATAATTATACAGGCTAACTCTAAAAATCAGTGAATCGCCAGAGTGCAACTTAGCCATAGAAGTTAAATTATTTTTGAGGTTTTATTGCAACTAACTAAGCTGCCTAAACTATTTGAGTTACCCACAGAAGCTGTGGATAACTCTGTGAATAACTTGCTTTTAAGCGGCCTTACCATCGGTTTTTATTACAGTTTTGTTACAATGAACAATTTTAAGACAGAAATTATTTTTATTCTATTTTCAAGGAGTTAGCAAATAGTTCTTGACAGAAAAACCACCCCTGCCGTTTTCTTGTTCTGTTATTTTTAACAGAGCTTAATGTGTGTAAAAGGTAAGGTTGGAATGTGAAGCGGAACGTTAAATAATTTGAATTAGCAGGTGACTTGCAAAAATTATCCCCCACAGATTCAAAGATTATAAAGTAGATTTAATCTGAGAACCTGTGGCGGTTGATTTTTTTTCAAATTGCCTCAAGCCGCTTATTGAGGCTTGATAAATTTAATGGTCATTCGGTCGCTTTCACCGATAGCCAGATATTTATTTCGGTCTTTATCCTTTAGTGCCAAAGAAGGCGGCAGAGTCCAAACGCCTGCGGGATAATCTTTGATATCCTTGCTGTTGGCATTAATTTCTGATTTTCCCAAAAACTCAAAACCGGCATTTCTGGCTAGATCAATAACATAATCTTCACTGATATATCCCGATTCCGCTTTGTTATCCTGTGGTTTTAACAAGCTGTTTCTATGCTCGACAACACCCAAAATACCCCCCGGTTTTAAGGCGTTGTACATGGCCTTAAATACCGCTGAGGCCTGATCGTTTTTCATCCAGTTATGAACATTACGAAACGTCAAAACCCTGTCTACGGATGCATCCGGGGCAATTTTAAAAACGTCTGGCGGCTGCAATACCGTTAGCTCAACCTTATCGTAGACCTTGGGTTGTTTGTTTATTTTATGAACAAAAGCATCCAAACTCTTTTTAAAATAAGGCTCCTTGGTATCCGCTGAAAAACCTGCGGCATACAGCTTGCCTTTATCTTTTAGAAAAGGTGCCAGAATTTCGGTATACCAGCCTTCACCCGGCCATATTTCAACCACCGTCATATTTTCTTTAACATCAAAAAATTCCAGCGTTTGTAAGGGATGCCGATATTTATCCCGTGCTTTATGTTCTGCAGATCTTTGTGTTCCCGAGATTGCCCGTTCTAAAGAGGTAAAATCCTCGGCCGCCTTTACCGATGAAAAGCTTATTGCCAGCAGCAATGCCCATAACACTTTTTTCATTAAAATATCTCAATTAAAAACACGCTAAAAATGACCGATTAAAAAGACTAGACCTTGAACCGTGATCCTTTATTTTTTCTCACAATTCCAGATTTGTAACAAACTCAATGTCGCCAGCATTAAAAATGCGACCAGTGTCCAGGCAGGCATACTAAATCCCAAAAGCGTCCAGTCTACCTTGGCACAATCACCCGTACCACTTAGCATTAACTTAAGGGTATCGAACAAGGGAAAGTTTTGAAACATATACTCCAGTCCAGGGCCACATTCCGGCACTTTATCGGGTGGCAAATGTTGTATCCAGACATGTCGGGTTGAGATGGATGCGCCTAATAAAGCGGTGACGGTTCCCAACACGGCATAACGGGTTACGCCCGTTTGCCCAGGGTTATGTAGCCCGGCAATCAAGAACACCAAGCCCGTCAATAAAATGGCAAGACGCTGGGAAATACATAAGGGGCAAGGTTCCAGACCACCAACCAGTTGAAAATAAGCGCCCATCCCGAGCAAGCTCATACAACCTGCGAAGCCTAACAAAAACCAGATTCTCGAATTAAACTTTAGTGCTCTAAACATAGTTGGCTTCTTTTTTAAACTATCTACAACCCAAGACGGGATTTATACACCTAAAAGATGGCTTGCATCTTACCACTAACCGGCAAAACTACAGCTCCAATTTGAAGGTTTTCAATCCTAAACAGTTTCAACTTCCGCTTTAAAAGCCCTGATTTCCCTCGATGGCCCCAGTACAACCAGAACATCACCAGCGTTAAGGGTATACTCTTTTTCGCCGATGACAAAATGCAATGCTTCACCTGACTCTTTATCCACTACACCGATAAGAATCAAGTTATGTTCTTCATCCAACCTTAATTCGCTGGTTCTGGTGTTTTCAAGATAAGACCCTTCAGGAATTTCTATTTGCGCGATATGTAAATCATGCCGACCAAACACAGCGGCATCCAGGATATTGGTGATATCCGGCTTGGCCAGCATGTCATGGGTTTTTCGGCCACAAATCTCATAAGGATCTATGATCTTGTTGGCACCGGCCGCCAATAGTTTTTCTGCGGATTGTGGGTCGTCAACAATGGCAACAATACTAAGCGTTTTATCAATGGCTCGTGCTGAAATGGTTAAAAATACATTATCAGAGTCTTTCGGATAAAAGCAAAAAATAATATCAATATCAGTGCCAATACCAATTGATTTAAGCGCCTCATCATTACGAAAGTCAATAATTTTGGTTTCAAAACCTTTCTCTGCAACCAAATCCGCCTCGGACTCATCTTTGCTGATAAAAACGAGGCTGTATTGATCTTCATTTAACCGGCTCATCACTTCTAGCGACATGATACTGTAGCCAAATACGGCAATTCGTTTCATCGTTTATGCCTGCTTTTTCTCTGGCTTTTATCAATCTGATCCCGAAAATAATCAATCCCGATCTCCCTACCCAACACCACCAGCAAGTCACCAGACTGCAATACAAAGTATGTTTCGGGATTAAAATAAAAATGTTCATTTTTTAACTTATAGCTGTTCTTATGTTTTCGATGCACCGGATTTGCGCTAATCACACCAACCAGCATTAATTTTCTGCGGTTAAAATCAACTTTGGAAATAGTCATTCCCTCAATAACAGAGCCTGAATGCACGCACAAGGTTTCCATGATAAACTGCTTTTCTTCACGGATAATACCCAAAATTGCTTCAAAAGCAACCGGCTGACCAATATATTCGGCAACCACCATGGCTGCTATTTCAAAAGGCTGGATCACATTATCAGCCCCTGCCTGATAAAGTTTTTTCACATTATCCTGCTTATTGGCACGTGAAATAATCCGAATCGCCGGATTTAAATGCCTGCTGGTCAGAGTAATATAAACATTGACCACATCATCACCGGTCGTACATAAAACAGCCGTTGCTCTATTCTTAATACCGGCATTAATTAACACTTCATTTTTACTGGCATCTGCATGAATAACCAGATAACCCAGCCGCCTGGCTTTTGAGGCGTTGACTTCTTTAGTATCAATAACTACAAAATGTTGCTGGTGCTTTTCAAGCTGCATCGCTATGTGCCGCCCGACCCTGCCAAATCCGCAAATAATGACAAAACTTGGGTAGCGCTTTAGTTCTGCGTAAGTTCTGTTTTCTCGCAAATCCTGCATTTTGTCGCCAAATGCAGAAACGATAATAGAGATAAAAAAAGACAATACACCCAGTCCCGTCAAAATCAATGCCATAGCGACCAGTCGACCACCGGTTGTTTGTGGCGCTATATCACCGTAACCAACAGATGAAACGGTCACTATCGACCAATAAGCGGCATCGAACAAATTACCCACTTGCTGGGTATTGGTTGGGTGTTCAAATAAATAAATGCCGGAGCTCCCGATAAATACCAGAAACCCCAGAAAAATTGACAAGTTATAAAGCTCAAAGCGCTTACTGTTTAAAACTTCAACAAATAATTTTAAACTTGTAAAATATCTTAATAACTTAAACAATCGAAATATAAGCAATACTCTCAGCATGCTTAAGGGTCGATAACTCGGCAAAATAGCCAGTAAATCAATGATCGCCAACGGGGTGAAAATATACTCGATTTTCTTGGCCAAAATTAGCCGGGCAACCTCACTCAATCGAAAAGAACTATTTAAATACTTGGCCTTTTCGTAATGCTCCAGAATAATTTTATGACTATCATTATAAAGCCAGCCACGCAGCAGGTATTCAATGATAAATAAAAAGATGATAACTTGCTCAAAGAGCCTTTCAATCCGGGTTAACTGAGTGTCTACTTCGTAAATCAATAAAATAACACTGAACAGAACCAAGCAAATCATAACAATATCAAAGTTTGATTTAATCCTGCTATCCGGATTATCCAGTAAATCATAAAAAAATCGCTTGGTATTTCTATAATGGGGCGATGTTTTTAAAAAATAGGCAAAACAAACAATCAGTCGAGTTAACATAGCATGAGCATGGCTACCTGCGATAAAGTTACCTGTCAGTGGGTAATAACGAATATAAGGTTTTTAGTAACGCTTCATTGGTAAACGGCTTTGCCAAAAAAGTACAGATAATACCTTCAGCAATGGCATCATGAACCACGGGATCATCCTGATAATGATAACCGGAAACCAACACAACGCTCGGCCTTCCCTGCGCCATAGTACTAGCACGCCTGGCGACTTCCAAGCCGTCCATATCGGGCAGTTTGGCATCTAAAAATACCACAGAAAAATCGCCGTTCGCCAACTTAAAGCAGGCATCCGCCCCATTGAAAGCCGTAACCACATTAAACCCTTGTGATTGAATAAGATGGGAGATGGCCCAACACATATCGGGTTCATCATCGACTACCAGAATGGGCGCATTCATCGCGCTACAGCAGTGGCAGCGTGACAACAATAGTAGCACCTTGACCTAAACGGCTCTCCGCCTGAATAGAGCCTAGATGTTGGCGGATAATGCTGTAGCAAATAGACAAACCCAAGCCGGTGCCTTGCCCTACGGGTGAGGAGGTATGAAACGGATCAAATATTTTTTCCAGTTCACCGGGAGGAATACCAACGCCCGTGTCAGTCACGCGCACAATAACGCGGTCTTCAATGGTGTTAACCGTAATGCTTAACACACCGCCTTGGGGCATGGCGTTAATGGCATTAAGAAAAATATTCATAAAGACTTGCTGTAACAAACCCGACACCCCCGTCACCAATATAACGGGTTTTTGTACTGACAACTGAATTTGAATTTTCTGCACTTTGGCTTGATTGGTCACCAGTTCAATGGTTTCTTTCAATACCGTAATCAGATCGACTTCACCCATGTCGGTATCCAGCGATGAACGGGCAAAGCGCAGCAAATTTTCGATAATGGCAGAGGCTTTTTGAATATTGGTTTGTATTTTTCGCGCACATTCTTTATGAAATTCAGGGGAAACATTATCTTCCAATAAAAATTGTGCGGATGACGAACAAACGGCCAGCGGATTACGGATTTCATGGGCAATCCCCCCCGCCATAACGCCTAAGGCCGTTAATTTCTGCGATTGACGCAATTGCAATTCCAACTTGCGCCGCTCTGCCAAATCACGACCGACGACCACGGTTCCTACCGTTTTACCGTAATCATCCAACATGGGTGAAAATACCCAAGAAATCAGAATACTGCCCCCTTTGTTAGGCGTTAGTAAATGAAATTCAGTGGTGTGCGGTTCATTGCCGGCTCTCATGCGCTGAAAAATCAGCCGTACCGCCGGTTTTTGATTGACATCACAGAGATCATAAAAGAAGACGCCATGAACTTCCTGTGTCGTTAAGCCTGATTGCTTTTCCGCTGCTGAATTCCACGTCAAAATGCGTCCGTCAATATCGGTCGACAGCACAATATCACTGGCACTTTCCACCACTGAAGCCAAGTGCCGCTCAACGCGACGCACTTCTTCAGACAGGCGCACCTGCTCGGTGACATCCTCCATAATCAGCATAATCTGATCATTGGGAACCGGTAAGATAGAGTAGTAGTAAATTCGCAGCGGCACACCCGGCGCACGATAAGTCATTTTTTGACCCTTAATGGCGACACCACTATTAAACACATTGCGTATGCTTTCTTCAATGCCGGTACTTTGTAAAATGACCAGCGGAAATACGTCGGCTAACAGGCGGCCCACCGTACTCTCTTTACTACGCAGACTTTTTGATAAAAAATTTTGATTCACCGAAAGCACCTGTAGCTGTCTATCGATGATCAACACCGACGATGGAATAGCATTCAGGAGCATGTCGTAGCGAACTTCAAAGCTCTTTTTAAGGGAATTGTCACCCATCACGAATTACCTCCAGTCAAGCCAGTTAACCGGCAAAATTATAAGGTGGCCAAGGACCACTAATAGAACCCAAATCTTCCCAGCTATCGGCCAAGGCATTCAAGCGCTCACAAAATGCCGGTAACTGGTTGCGTGGCACTAAATAGCTCAACAGATAAGTCTGGCGCCCATTAAAAACGCTAAGGGTCGCGCAGTGCTGTCGATACAGTCCGGCTAAGGCAGCATTCACCACGCCGGCTTGCTGTTCGGCCTGTTCGGGTAGTGCGTAAGCGCGTTTTCGCGCCAGTAAATAATGGTAGCCACTCACTTGCGGCGGCGTAGTCATGAGGTCATCCGGGAGAGCATCCAGCGTTATCCGCAGGCCCATTTCTTCACAGCTATCCAGCTCGGCCAGACGAGTTTGATAGCGCGACTGATTGTCAAGCAAGTGGGCTATTACCGAGTCCTCGTCTGCCAGCACACTGCCATAGCGCATGGGAATCAACGTGGTCTGTTGATGAAGTTGCCGCACTTGTTCACCAAAAGCCAAAACGACAGCCGGTTCCCGACTTATTTCCGTGTCGCAGGCTTTAACGATAGCCGCCAACCCCGCCACTTTGATTAATGGTAGAGTTGGTTCAAGAACGAACTGCGCATCGTCACTAACGATACCATACAACAACCAGCTCATGCCACGGCAAGCTGGCAAAAACTATAAGCCGCCCACGGTCCCGTTACCCGAAAACGAAAACCGTAGACTTCATACCGGTTGGCCATAACGCTGACTTGGTGTTGAAAAGCTGCGACCTGTGCCACCGGCAGCAAAAAAGCCCACTGCAACACGTTATCATTCAACAACCGCCGCGAGCGAAAATCCCGCGTCAAGAGCTGCAAGTCATTATGCAGCGACGTTAAGCAATCCGTTAACCAGTCATTCATCTCAGCGGTCAGCTGGCGGCGTAATTTCTGTTCTTCCAGATGACGGCGACCTGCGGCTTCCGGCAAACTAAAGCGCCCCGTTTGCAGACCTTCTGTAAATAAAGCATCAACGGCCTGTTTACGATCCAGTGTTGCCTCCAGCGACCATTCCTGGCAGCCGGTTATATGTTGCAATACGGCCAATACGTCAGCCGAGCGCTCGGTCATTTCCCGTTCCAACGCACTCCAACCGGAAAACAGGGTGCCAAACGATAACGGATAAACCGGCCCGTGCTCCATCAGTTTATCGATAACCAGCGCATGCCGACACGCGCGTGGTGTTAGCCAAGCGATATTCTGGACATTGTTTTCACCGATGTCGCCGGTAAAATCCGCTAATGCCACGAAACTGATGATTGCCGTCAAGCCTGCGCATTGATGGGTACTGATTAAATGCTCATCATCGACGCCTAAAATCGGTGGTGCGACTGAATCAGGCAAAGCAAAACCGTACAGATAAATAGCCAGTCCGGTTTGTACCTCAATCATCACCGATTGGCCTCATCCCCAAACATGTCGGCAATCACTTCATCAAAATCATGTTGCTCTATACGCACGGCTAGTTTTGTCGGCACGTCATCGCCTTTGCAGTGTTGTACGGCACGCCGTAACGCCGCCAAGGCGGCACGATTACACACGGCCGCCAATTCGGCACCGCTGGCATCCACGCACCGCGCCGCCAAGTCATCAACACGAATATTGTCCCCCAGCGGCTTGTTGCGCAAATGCACAGCCAGAATTTGTTGTCGCGCAGCTTCATTGGGCAAGCCCAGTTCAATGATTTCATCAAAGCGTCCGGGACGAAGCATAGCCGGATCAATCAAATCTGCACGATTGGTGGCGCCCATCACAAACACGCCTTTGAGCTCTTCCAAGCCATCCATTTCTGATAAGAATTGACTCAACACCCGTTCGGCAACGTGTGAATCAGTCGAGCCTTCACCTCGCGAGGGCACTACAGAATCGACTTCATCCAGAAAAATAATACACGGCGATGCCTGACGGGCTTTGTGAAACAGCTCACGCACACCTTGTTCAGAATCGCCGACATAGCGCGACATTAACGCCGGCCCTTTAACGGATATAACATTAACGCCACTTTCATTGGCAATGGCTTTGGCAATCAAGGTCTTGCCCACCCCGGGCGGGCCTGCCAACAACAACCCTTTCGGTGGTTTAACGCCGGCTTGTTGATAAAGTTCGGGATATTTAATCGGCCATTGCACAGACTCTATCAGGCGTCGGCGCAAATCATCCAAGCCGCCAACATCTTCCCAGCGGACATCGGGAATATCGACAAATAGTTCACGAATCGCTGACGGCGATACCTCACACAAGGCGGCGCGAAAATCATCCATCGTCACTGTCAACGCCGCCAAGCGTTCATACGGTATTTCAGCGGCACTAAAATCGATTTCAGGCAGCAAGCGGCGCAAGGCACTCATGGCGGCTTCCCGGCATAGGGCTTCTAAATCAGCGCCAACAAAACCGTGGGTTACATCTGCCACTATGTTTAGCTGGACATCGTCATTAAGCGGCATGCCTCGACTGTGAATTTCAATGATTTCGCGGCGACCATCCCGGTCGGGGATAGGAATGCTGATCTCCCGATCAAAACGGCCTGGGCGCCGCAACGCGGGATCAATGGCATTGGGAAGGTTGGTGGCGGCAATAACGATGACTTTACCCCGACTCTTCAAGCCGTCCATTAAGGCCAGTAATTGAGCCACGATACGTTTTTCGACATCACCGACAACCTTGTCACGGTGCGGCGCAATGGAATCGATTTCATCCAGAAAAATTATACTGGGGCCTTTACGTCCCGCTTCTTCAAATATTTTGCGTAAATGCGCTTCACTTTCACCGTAAAACTTGTGCACAATCTCCGGGCCGCTGATCGTGAAAAATTGCGCATCGGTTTCTTGCGCAATAATACGGGCGATCAGGGTTTTACCGCAGCCCGGCGGGCCGCTGAGCAAGACCCCTTTGGGCGCATCGATACCTAACCGCTCAAAGACTTCCGGATACTTTAGGGGTAACTCAATCATTTCCCGAATGCGCCGCACCTGCCCTTTAAGTCCGCCAACATCTTCATAAGACAAACGTTGTGCGCCAGATCCGGAGTACTTCTTGCCTTCAGCCGAGTTGCCGATCACCAAGGTTGTGGTGGGATTAATCAGCACGGCACCTTCGGGCACCGTACTGTCGACTTTAAATTCCGCCGAACGACTGCCAAATAGATGCGCACGTAACAGATCGCCTTTTTGTACCGGTAAGCCATCCAGGAGACTGCCGATGTAATCCATGTCACGCGGATTCGGGGTAATGGTTGTGGGCGTAAGGACAATGCGGGTGGCGGGTTTACAGGCGACTGCTTCAATGACGGCTTTGTCATCCAAGCTCAATCCGGCATTACGCCGCGTCAAACCGTCTAATTGCATAAGTGCTTTGCCGCGCATATCCGGATAAGTCGGCATTAGCTTGGCAACACCCCGGCCTTTTTTACTGGTTATCTGCACAATATCGCCAACAGCCAGGTTTAATTTGGCCATGTCAGCAGGATCTAAACGCGCGTAACCGCGCCCCGTATCTTTAAGCTGCGCTTCAACGACTTTAAGCTTAAGTTCTTCAGACATGACAGCATCACCCTTTTAGTTTGACTTCCAAAATACCGTTTCGACAAGACCGCTCCATCGCGTTGTTCTCAAACGCACGCGGCAACACGATTTCTTTGTGATATTTTTTGCTGCCTTTTGCAGCATGCAGCACCAGAATGTCACCGTTTAACTCCAAATGGACATCTTCGTCAGCAACCCCCGGCATTTCCGCGAGTACTAAAATATGATCAGTTTCTTCGATCACATCAATCAGCGGTTCAGACACTTCCTGTACCGTTGTTGCGCCGGTTTTTTCATCCATATGGACATTGCCGAACGGTTCCACACGTGTTTCCTGGTTACCGTCCAGACCCATTTTCATAGAAAAACCGTAGACGGCCTTGGCATTTTTGCCACCACCGGTATCAATATCGAAGACGCCGCTGCGTTTCATTTCTTCGCCTTTTTCGGCCAGATCGCCCAGTTTTTGTACCAAATCGCCCAAGCCCCTTAATATGCCTTCAAAATTACCGGTTACATTACCTTTTTTATCGCTCATCATGATTTCTCCTCGGAGATGTTTATTTTTTTGAGTTTGGAACACAGTGTTTTATAATCAATATTTAAGCGCCTTGCCGCTTCCGCCTTGTTGTTTCCGGTTTTTTTCAGGGTGTCTTGAATAATGATACGTTCTATTTCATCAATGTTTAGCTGGGTTATTTCTTTAAGAGAAGAGCCTTCAAGACAGAAGTTCGGGATAACATCAAGATTATTTTTTTTCGTTGGCAACGATGCCGCTGTTTCTCTGACCACTAAACCGAGGTCTTCAACATCAACTTCATTTTCAGAGATTAAGGCGGCACGTCGCATAACAGCACGCAATTCTCGCACGTTACCCGGCCACAGGTAACGAAGTAACAACTCTTTGGCGGCAAGGGAAAAATCAAGCGGTTCTTTACCTAATTCGAGGCAGGTTTCTTCCATAAAACGATGCGCCAAAAAAAGAATATCTTCGTGCCGGTTGCGTAATGGCTCAAGACGAATAACATATTCATTCAAGCGATAGTATAAATCCTCACGAAATGTCCCTTTGACCACTGCATCCAGCAAATCTTCATTGCTGGCCGCGAGTACCCGCACATTGACAGGGATAGGCTTTATCGCCCCGATACGGTAAACAACCCGCTCTTGAAGTACACGCAGTAATTTGGCTTGTGCGGATAAAGACATGTTGGCGATTTCATCAAGGAACAGGGTACCACCGTTGGCAGCCTCAAATTTGCCTATGCATACATGATCTGCACCAGTGTACGAGCCTTTTTCATGGCCAAACAGTTCGTTTTCGATTAACGAATCAGACATGGCTCCACAATCAATGGGAACAAAATCTGCCGTCGCACGCTGACTGGCCAAATGAATTTTTTTGGCGATCAATTCCTTACCGGTTCCTGTTTCTCCTTGAATAATAACAGAAAAATCTGTGTGTGCTACGCGCACAATGTCTTTTATAACCCGTTGAGTTTCTGGACTATTTCCCATTATGGCAAGAATACGATCGCTGGTATCTTTGTTGGTTTGGTCGTTGGAATCGCATTTGTTCTCACGGGTTTGCACCGCACGATTTACCAGCTCCAACACCCGATTGTTATCGAATGGCTTGGGAAGGTAATCCCACGCGCCTGCCTTAATGGCACAAACTGCACTGAGAATTCCCGCTGTGCCCGTGATAATAATAACGGGGAGTTGCGGATACAGCAGATGAGCTTTAGCTAATACCGCCATACCATTGGGCTCAGGAATTACGCTATCAAGTAGCAGTACATCGGGTTCACGCTGTGCTAATAATTTTATTGCTGTGGCACCATCGTAACCTTGCTGAGTTTGATAGCCCGCCTGTTCCAGGAGGTGCGTTAGCAAATCACAAATATCTTTGTTGTCATCAATTATTAAAACATAGCCTGAATCAATAGCTTTCATTGGCTACATACATTGGGTTATCCTTGTCAATTAATTGTGGTTAATAATAGC
>JBAXXH010000078.1:0-16251 GCA_037127995.1 Methylococcaceae bacterium
ACGTGTCAAGTATTATTTTTTATTTTTTGAAAAAAATTACGCTGAGTAGTTACGAATAATGTTGAATAAAACATTGGTTCTCGGAATAGGTAATCCAATCTTGCAAGATGACGGCTTTGGTGTTCATGTTGTACAGCAACTGAAAACTGAACACTTTGATTTTCCGCAAGTTGAGTTTCTGGACGGCGGAACGCTCAGTTTTTCATTGATAGGTGAAATTGAGGACGCCACCAGCTTGATTGTCATTGATGCGGCTCAACTTGATGACGAACCGGGATCAGTGAGAACTTTTATTGGCGAGGAGATGGATCTTTTTCTCGGTCGGCAAAAAAATTCGAGTGTGCATGACGTTACCCTGATCGACTTAATGTCGATCGCCCTTCTATCTGATCGACTGCCGTCCAGGCGTGCATTAATTGGCGTTCAGCCTGGAACTATTGATTGGGGCACAGAACTCACCCCGGCTGTAAAAAAAGCGATACCCACTGTCTGCAATTTAACCATGGAGCTTATAGAAAAATGGTGCCTGTAAATACTTTTGCCAATATTCCCATCACGGTTGTACCCCTCCCTCAATCAGGTGGTTTAAACATGGCTATGACACTTTTGCACGAGATTCAAGCCATGCTGAAAACGCTGCTCGACACCGGTCAAAATGGAACCCTTGATCTGCGTGCACTCCCGCCATTGGGTGAAGACGGCTATCAGTTTCTCAAGGAAAAACTGGGGCAAGGCGAAGTCAGCGCCCGCATCCAAAGTTTTGGCCGTTCCGAGATCCAGGAAACAGCCTATCCAGGTATTTGGTGGGTAGCTCATTACAACCAAGATAATGACATTCTAACCGAACTTGTTGAGGTCAATTTTTTGCCTGAGCTGCTAAAAAGTCCAAGAGATGACGTAGTGTTTGGCCAGACTGGTCTGGCCAAACTTTTGAATGAATTAACTGAAAAAAAGTAGTTTTTCTAAAGATTTATGCGGTTCCGAATCACTATTTTCGGCCGCTTAAAGTAAAACGTCGGTAACGATACCCACTTAATTCGGGCAGCTACCTACGTAAACATTAATCCTAAGTTAATAGGTGTGTTATGTCGAACGTATCAAAGAAAGAACTAAGAACCAGTATTGCTTCACGGCTATCTGAACATCTGGAACTGGAAACTCTGGATGAAAGGCCCTATATTGAAACGCTGGGTGACAGATTAGCGAACTCAGGCGTCAGCCGCCGAAGTTTTATGAAATATTGCGTAGGGTTATCAGCCATGATGGCAATACCCATCTCGCTGATGCCAAAGCTGGTTGAGGCCGCATTTGTGAAAAAAACCTCCGTAGTCTATCTTTCCTTCCAGGAATGCACAGGCTGTCTGGAATCACTGGTTAACGTATTTCCGAATACCCGGTACAATTTGTCGGCCACGAACAATACCGACTCCATAGCGAGCATTATTTTATCAGCCCTTTCTCTGGATTATCTGGAAACTCTGATGGTTCCGTCCGGACTACAGGCCGAAAAATCAAAAGCGGATGCAATCGCCAATCCGGGCTATATCCTGGTGGTTGACGGTGCCATGCCTGATGACAAGAAGGGGGCGGGCTTTTTCATTCAGCATGGAAAGACCGGGTTGCAATTATTAAAAGAAGCTGCAACCAATGCTGCAGCGGTCGTGTCGGTGGGAACGTGCGCCAGCTTTGGCGGTCTGCCAGCAGCCAAGGGCCTGCTAACCTTATTAATCCAACGAATGCACGTGGTGTAAGCCCAACTGGGGCAACTTCTATTAAAGCGGCGTTGGATGGCTTCGGCGGCATTTACAAGACCAAACCCGTGATCAATGTGTCCGGTTGTCCTCCCATTGCCGAGGTGATTGCGGGTACATTGGTCTACTGGATACTCAACGGCAAAGCCCCGTCACTGGACTCCAATCTGCGTCCCAAAATGTTTTATGGCGAGACCGTCCATGAAGAATGCTACCGGAAGGAGTTCTTTGAGGAAGGTCAGTTCGTCAACAGCTTTGACGATGCCGGCGCACGAGCGGGCCATTGTCTGCTCATGATGGGTTGCAAGGGGCCTACTACCCACAATGCCTGCACTACCCTAAAGTGGAATCAGGGCACAGGATACCCCATGGAAGCAGGTCATGGGTGTCTGGGCTGCTCCGAGCCGGATTTCTGGGATAAAAAGTCCATTAATGCGCAAGGGCAACAAGGAGTCGGTTTTTACAACCACTTAGACCCTGCGACTATCAGCGATTAACTATTTTTTTGTCCGCGCCTATGTGGCGCGGCGATTTGGAGATTTTATATGACTACTATAGTAATTGATCCGGTTACCCGGATTGAAGGACATTTGCGCATCGAAGCTAAAATCGATGCTAGCAACAAGATTACCGAGGCGTATAGCAGCAGCACGATGGCACGCGGCATTGAAGTGATCATGAAGGGTCGCGATCCACGTGACGCAGCGCATATCTCGCAGCGTATCTGCGGCGTCTGTACGGTGGTGCATGGCCTGACCTCGGTCAGGGCAGTGGAAGATGCCCTCGGCGTCAAAGTCCCAGAGAACGCCGAACTGATCCGTAATCTGATGATAGGTGCGCAGTACGTCCACGATCATGTGATGCACTTTTATCATCTGCATGCGCTGGATTGGGTTGATGTTACAAAAGCCTTGGCGTCTGATACATCTGTTCCGAAGAATCCGGCGAAAGATCTGGCGGCAAAGACAGCGTTGGCAGCAGCAACGTTCACTTTGGCCAGAAAAAACAATAGCGAGTATTATAAAGCCAAATATCCACTTACTTCGGCTGGCGATGCTGCGCTGAAACAGCACTTCATAGACGTACAAAAAAAATTACAAGATCTCTTCGACAGAGGCCAGTTGGGCTTGTTTGCCAACGGCTACTGGGGGCATAAGGAATACATGCTCCCTGCTGAGGGGAACCTGCTTGCCGTCGATCATTACCTGGATGCATTGGGGTGGGCCAGGGAAGTAGTTAAGCTGCACACAATCTTCGGCGGCAAAGACCCGCATCCGAACCTGGTGGTTGGCGGCGTGCCTTGTGCAGTCAGCAGCAATTACAATCAGCAAGTCAGTGAAGACGCTGGCGGCACCTCGTTGAACAAAGTCAATATGGCGAAGGTGACAGCACTTATCAGCACAATGAAGAACTTTGTAGACCAAGTTTATGTGCCTGATACCATACTGGTTGCAGGTGTTTATAAATCCCAACCTGCAGCAAATGGCAAACCAGCCTACAAAGGCTGGGAGAAACGCGGCGGCACCGGCGGAAACTTCCTCTGCTACGGCGAGTTCCCCGAGACTGGAATTCGCAATAAGAATGACTTCCTGATACCACAGGGCGTCCTGGAGGGTAATCTGACAATCCAGCCTTTGGACATGAAGAACAAACTTGAGATTAATGAGTATGTCGCCCATTCATGGTATGATTACCTCAATACTGCTAAGGGCAACAATGAAGGACTCCACCCCAGTGAAGGCCAGACACATCTGGATTATGCCGGTAGAGGCGGCCCGGCACCCGGTGCGGGTTACACACTCAACACAAGCGCCGGCTACTCGTGGATCAAGTCACCGCGCTGGTACAACCAGCCGATGGAGGTCGGTCCGCTGGCTCATGTTGTGATGATGTACGCCAAGGCAAAAACTAATCCGGTAACCGATGTTGAAAAGGCTCACAAACTGGCGAAAGATTTGGTGGATACTGTATGGGTAGGCAAGCTTGGACTTTCTATTTTACCGGACAAAGACGGAGCTTCAATTGACTCCACGCTCGGCAGGATTGCAGCCCGGACTATCGAGACCAAAGTTATCGCGGATGCCATGTCGCGCTGGCACACTCGTCTCTTGGCCAACATTGCCACTGGTATGAGTTCTACCGTCCCGGCTGTTAAATTGGCCAAGTTGGCTACGTTTGTCACCGACGTGGATGCCATCAAGCAAAATCCGGCTTTGACGCAAAATTTCAAATGGAAAGACCCGTTAACCTGGAATTTTAGCGGGCCGCTCACCGGCGTAGGTTTCACCGAAGCACCGCGCGGAGCACTGGGTCACTGGTTGTCTATCGAAAGTGGCGTAATCAAAAATTACCAGTGTATCGTCGCCAGCCAGTGGAATGCCGGGCCGAGGGATGCTGCGGGTACTCCCGGCCCCTACGAGAAAGCTCTGGAAGGCCACACTCTTGCCGATCCTACAAAGCCTTTGGAGATTCTGCGGACGATCCACAGCTTCGATCCATGCATCGGCTGCGCAGTGCATGTTACCGACCCGAACGGCGAAGAGCTGATCACGGTTAATATTTCTACAACTTTGAGGTAATCACTATGAAAGCAAAATTTTCTCACGCTTTGTTTGCGTTGTGCGCCTATGCAGCGCTCCTGCCTGTTGCCGAGGCTCACACCATCGGCGCACAAGGTGCCGGTCTGGCGGCTGGTTTGGCTCATCCCTTTATCGGTTTGGACCACTTGCTTGCCCTGATCGCTGTCGGTATTTGGGCAGGGCAACTCGGCGGCAGGGCAGTCTGGATTGTCCCGCTCACTTTTGTAAGCGTTATGGCAGCCGCTGCCGGTTTAGGTTCGCTTGGCTTTGCCCTGCCCCTGGTGGAACCGGCTATTGCCTGTTCAGTTTTGGTCTTGGGCTTGCTTATTGCGGGTTCGGTGCAGTTGCCGACTATCGCCGGTGCGGGCCTTGTAGGACTGTTCGCAGTGTTTCATGGCTATGCGCATGGGCTTGAGTTACCGCAAGCCGCCTCGCCTGTCCTTTATGGCATCGGGTTTGTTTTGGCTACTTCTTTACTGCATGGTCTCGGTATCGGCTTTGCACGCAGTTCACGCCAGTACAAAATCATGCAACGCGTTGCTGGTTGTTCACTGATAGTTGCCAGCGGTTTCTTGCTGGTAGCTGCGCAGTAAATTGTTACTTTAAATATACGGAAGCCGCTATGTGCCTTGCTATTCCCATGCAAATCACCCATATTGACGGATTTAATGCGCATTGTACCGCCAAGGGCGTGGAGCGGGATGTCAGTCTGTTTTTGTTGCAAGATGAGACGCTGCAAGAAGGGGATTACATCCTGATTCATGTTGGCTATGCGATTCAGAAAATTTCCAAAGAGGAAGCCCAATCGACATGGGAGTTGCTCGACCAGATGCTGGTTGAGGAGCTGGCCGGTGCATGAGCTTTCACTTTGCGCGGATTTGATGGATCAGGTGATGACCATTGCCAAGGCGCATAACGCAGAAAAAGTTGTTCGCATCGTTGTCAGAATTGGTCCCCTGTCAGGGGTTGAACCGATGCTGTTGGAAAGTGCTTTCACTATTAGTCGTGCAGGCACATTGGCCGAAGAGGCGGAGTTTCTAACGGAAACTCTGCCGATTTGTGTTCTGTGCAACAGCTGTGGGGCCGAATCTGAAACCGCAGTCAATAATCTCGTCTGCGGAAGCTGCGGCGGTTACAATACCAAGCTCTTGAGCGGTGACGAGTTAATTCTGGCCCGCGTTGAATTAGAGACCTCGGATTAAATTGATCCCTGCGAATAAATTAATAGGAATTTTATCATGTGTAATACCTGTGGTTGTAACATTACACCGGGCAACCGCCCGCTGGTTATGGCAGAAAAACCCAAAAATGGCGTGACGACAGTGTCTGTATTACAAAACTTGTTGTCGCAAAATAATCACCAAGCAGACCACAATCGCGCTCATTTTGATGCCAGTAAAGTGCTGGTGATTAATTTAATGTCTTCACCGGGTTCGGGTAAAACCGCACTGCTTGAAGCGACCATAAAACGCCTGCGTGAGTCATTAAAAATCGCCGTCATAGAAGGCGACCTTGAAACCGAAAATGATACCAAACGGATTCAGGCGCAAGGTGTACCGGCTTATCAAATCACCACCGGCACGGCTTGTCATTTGGATGCGCATCTGGTGCATAATGCCTTGCATCATCTGGCGCTGGATAATCTGGATTTGTTGTTTATTGAAAATGTGGGTAATCTGGTTTGTCCTGCCAGCTTTGATCTGGGTCACCATCGCAATGTCGTGTTGCTGTCAGTGACCGAAGGCGATGATAAACCCGCAAAATACCCCGTTATGTTTAGGGCAGCAGACTTGATGTTAATTAGCAAAACTGATTTACTGCCCTTTTTAGATGATTTTTCACCGGCAAAAGCTGAACAGAATCTGCATAATCTTGCTAATGACGCACCGGTCATAGCCTTTAGCTCAAAAGACGGCAATGGTATGGATGCATGGATAACTTGGTTGCATGCTGAAATAGCAAATTATCGGGCGCTGCTGCTTAACCAACAAACACAGCGGCCCAAAGTACAGGAGGAGGGTCAGTTGCTGCATGCCCAACCGGGTAACACAAAGTTCTATCCGGTAAAAAATAAAGCTGTCCACGTAATTAATGTTAATCATGCCTAATGGCAAAAAAATAGTCCACGAAAGGCACGAAAAAAACATGGATGCGGAAATAGGGCAGCCTTAAAGCGTGACGGGGTTTGCAAGCCCGTCACTCACGTTTTGAAAGTTATTGAAGCCTTTAAACGTTTCGGTCGGGGTTGCAAACCCCGGCCGGCATGGGAGATTTGAGGCGTTGGCCGTTAATCGCGACGAGGGCGTCGCTCCTACACAGCTGTAAGCGTGACGGGGTTTGCAAGCCCGTCACTCACGTTTTGAAAGTTATTGAAGTCTTTAAACGTTTCGGTAGGAGTTGCAAGCCCAGACCGGCCTCGAATGAAACTTCGTGCTCTTCGTGTCTTCGTGGTGAATTTTTTTAGCATTTTTCGTGGACAAAACTTAATATCACTTGAGCCAATACTATGCCGATTGCCGCTAAACAATTACTGGACAAAATTCGCGAACTGCCCCTGCCTGATAAAGTTCGGATCATGAATGTTTGCGGCGGGCATGAACGCTCTATTTCCCTGGCGGGATTACGAACCGCCCTGCCCTCTGCTATTGAGTTAATTCCTGGCCCCGGTTGTCCGGTTTGCATCTGTCCTGAAGAAGATATTTATCAAGCCATAAAAATCGCTGTTAATGAAGAGGTGGTGTTATTGGCCTTTGGCGATATGTTGCGCGTTCCCGTTAATGTCCCTAAAGCGGCAATTCGTACTTTGGAACAAGCCAAAGCGGCGGGTGCCGATATCAGACCCATTGCCTCGCCAACCGAGGCGGTTAAAATTGCCACCGCAAATCCTGAAAAAACCGTGGTGTTTTTTGTCGCCGGGTTTGAAACCACCTGCGCTCCGGTCGCTGCAATGCTTGCCGAAGGGATTCCTGATAATTTATTACTGTTAATGAGTGGTCGCTTAACCTGGCCCGCCGTTGCCATGTTACTGGATTCTGATACACCGGCATTTGATGCGCTCATCGCACCCGGCCATGTCGCGACTATTATGGGTTCTGAGGAATGGCGATTTGTTGTCGATCAACATCATATTCCAACGGCAGTTGCCGGATTTACCACTGAAAGTTTGCTTGCCGCCACGTATTCGGTACTGCGGCAACTTATTGAAAAAAAGGTGTTTCTTGATAATTGTTATACCCAAGTCGTTAAACCGGACGGCAATCTTATCGCTAAAAATATTTTAAACCACGTATTTGATGTTATTGATGCACCTTGGCGTGGCATTGGTATTATTCCACAATCCGGCCTTGAATTATCCGAAAAATATGCCGCACATAACGCCCGCTTCCGTTTCCCTGTTTATGCTGAAGAAGCCAGAAAAAAAGCCGGTGCGATGCCGCCCGGTTGTGATTGTGCAAAAGTTGTATTAGGTAAAATAAAACCGAATGAATGCCGATTATATGGTGAAGCCTGTGTTCCCAGAAACCCTGTAGGCCCCTGCATGGTGTCTGATGAAGGCGCTTGCCGTATCTGGTGGGCTTCCGGCATTAAAAGCGGTTTGCCCACGAAAAGTACGAAAGTAACAGGTTGATACTCAACCATTATAAAATAGGACACAGATAACACGGATTTTACTGATTGACACGGATAAGGGAAGTTTTTTAATCTCTACGATGCCGATCGGGGTTTAAAGGGTTAAAAACGTGAGTAACGGGGTTGCAAACCCCCGTCACGCTTCAGAATTCATCCAACAACGCTCCAGCGTTGCGTGACGCGGGAGCATCACTGCCAGCATTCCCGAGCCGGAGCGCGGGAACGAGAGGGATGGTGCTTATTTTTTTCGAGTTGCCTTATCCCCCCACTTTGGCAAAGGGGGGCTAGGGGGGATTTTTAAATAAAGTATCATTACGGAAATTATCTATTGACCACTGACAACCCACAAGCCAGACAAATCAAAGTAACCGGTAGAGTGCAAGGGGTTGGTTTTAGACCTTTTGTCAGTCGCTTGGCTCATCAACACCATTTATCAGGCTGGGTTCGTAACCGTGCAGGACAAGTCGAAATATGGGTACAAGGTACACTTAAAAATCTGGATCTGTTTGAGCAACAATTAACAACCAACGCCCCGCCTTTAGCCAAACCTGATCAACCCCTATCACAAACCGTTTGTTCGGTTAAACTGGATACTTTCTCTATACTGCCCAGTGTATCCGGCGATGTCAGCCAGGCACATATTCCTCCTGATTATTTTATCTGTGATGATTGCTTGGCAGAGATGCATGATAAAACCCAGCGCCGTTACCGTTATCCGTTTATTAACTGCACCCAATGCGGCCCCCGATACACCTTAATTGAACAACTGCCTTATGATCGGCCCAACACCAGCATGGCCGATTTTCCGCTGTGTCCCGAGTGCCGTACAGACTATGAAAATCCGCTGGACCGGCGCTTTCACGCACAACCACTGGCCTGTCCCGCTTGCGGCCCGACGCTTGGTTTCCGACAATCTGGCATGGCTGATATTAACGACAACGAAGCCGCCCTTAAAGCCACAGTCGCGGCACTGCAAGCGGGCTTAATTGTTGCCGTTAAAGGTATCGGTGGTTATCATTTACTCTGTTCGGCAACCTCCGAAGCCGTCGTATTAAAATTGCGCCAACGTAAACTTCGCCGCTTTAAACCCTTGGCGGTGATGTTGCCGTGGTCTGGCGCTGACGGCCTGGGTTATGTTCGACGCTACGCGGATGCCACGGCAACTGAATTAGCGCAACTAACTGATCCCGGTCGACCCATCGTGCTGATAAAAAAACGCCCCGGCACTGATCCGGCTGAATCGGTAGCACCTGGAATGCACGAGTTAGGCCTCATGTTGCCTTATAGTCCGTTACATCATTTATTACTGGAAGATTACGCGTCGCCTTTAATTGCGACTTCTGCCAACATCAGCGGTGAGCCGGTATTAACCGAACCCGAGCAAGTTGAGGCTCGCTTGGGGCATATCGCTGATGCTTTTTTACATCATAACCGCCCGATACTAAGACCTGCCGATGACAGCGTTTACAGAGTCATTGCCGGTAAGGCACAACCCCTACGCTTGGGTCGTGGCGCTGCACCCCTGGAGTTTAGTCTGCCTTTTACCTTGTCCAGTCCGCTGTTGGCAGTGGGCGGTCATAAGAAAAATACCATCGCTCTGGCTTGGGACAAGCGCGTGGTTATGTCTCCCCATATCGGCGATCTTGGCTCACCCAGAAGCCAACAAGTATTCGAACAAACCATCGCTGATCTTACCCGACTTTATGGCGTTAGCGTAAAACACTGTGTTTGCGATGCCCACCCGGATTATAGCGCCAGTCGCTGGGCAGAAAATTCCGGCTTAATGGTGCATAAAGTATTTCATCATCATGCCCATGCGTCTGCTTTAGTCGCGGAACAGTCCATAAATGAACCCGCAATGGTATTTACTTGGGATGGCACCGGCTACGGTGAAGATGGCACCATTTGGGGCGGCGAAGGTTTATTCGGCAGGCCGGGAAACTGGCAACGAGTGAGTTCTTTTCGTTCTTTTCGGTTGCCCGGTGGAGAAAAAGCCGGACGGGAGCCTTGGCGCAGTGCCTTGGCTTTATGCTGGGAACACGATCAAGAATGGTCTGAATGCCCTGCCGAAACCGGCTTGCTCAAGCAAGCCTGGCAAAAACAAATCAACAGCCCGTTATCCAGTGCAGTCGGTCGCTTATTTGATGCCGCTGCCGCGCTAACCGGACTGGTGCACCAGGCAGATTATGAAGGCCATGCCCCGATGTGGCTGGAAGCAGTCAGCGGTAAACCAACCGATACAGGTATTGATTTGCCGTTGAATTGTAATGCCGAAGGTTTATGGTTAAGCGACTGGAGTCCGCTTATATCAATGCTACAGAATAAGCAGTTAACCATTCCTGACCGAAGCCGTTGTTTTCACGCCAGCTTGGCAATGGCTTTGCTTAAACAGGCTAAACAAATTAGAACTGAACATCATTTTACTGCGGTAGGTTTAACCGGTGGCGTGTTTCAAAATCGGGTATTGACAGAGCATGTCAGTACTTTACTGCGGACAGAAGGCTTCAAAGTCTATTTACCCAAACAAGTTCCCGGTAACGATGCCGGTATCAGTTTTGGACAAATCATCGAAGCCGGAAGTCAGTTGCGATAGACCATTCGCACTTTCATAAGAGAGTAGAATCGAGAATTTGCAGAGTTAAGATATCTTGGACACCATTACGCTAAATCGGCTGCTTACTTTATAACGCCATAACTTTCTGAAAATAATGTGATATTGAAAGACTTGACACCCTTTATACAAACTCTTTATTCTTGTGACAAAAATATTAGGCAGTTTAAATTTATTATCCACTGAACAATCGATTAATACCGCCGGTAAACAACATCACATCTTCCGGGAAAAATTGCCTGCCCAAGGTTTTTATATCCGCGCGTTCCGGTAAACGATAACAGCGAATATCATCTTGGGCGGGATGAATCAGTTCGCTGATAGTCTCCAACAGTCGCAATAACGCCTTACGTTTTATCACCACGGTAAACACTGAATATTGCACCGGCAAGCCTTGTTTTTTAAGCACTCGATGTACCCGCGACAGGCGCTTGGGATTGGCAATGTCGTAGGCAATTAAATACAAACCGATTTGACTGTCGGCCATTAGCTAACCGCCAGCAAAAACTGGTACAACTTGCTAATCGTACTTTTAAACAACAAATATGACCGGTCAGCACGTTGTTGATAAAGTTCTGCCATTACCGCCAGTGCGGTAACAGTAGATGGCTTGTCAACGGCCAATAAAGCAGGATAAAAATCCCACACCAACAACTTGCTTAAATCCAAAGCCAAATCCAAATTGCCGGATAACAGCGCCTCATCATCACTACAAAACCCGCTCTCAGCCAACAGGTTTAACAATTCACTCTGCAATAAACCTTGCAGTAGATTGGCTCGGTACTGCCCCTCAACCGATAAACTTAATGACAACATTTGTCGCAACTCATTAATGGAAACTTCACGCCACTCCACAATACCCATGCGCCTTGCAAAACTGCGTGCTGCCAACTTTTGCATCGACAGATACCAATTTTCATAACACTGCAAACCATCGGCTCTTGCCAGCAAATCGACCAAACGCTGCGTGAGTGATTGCCTTTCGCTGCCACTGCCTAACCAGCGCTCCCGTACCTCACCATTTTTATGTAAAAAAAGCAGATTGATACCCGCATCAGCACACGCCAACATTGAAGACATCGACCATTCCACGACACCCTTGCACACCACACGGGAAATGCGCGACAACGGAAACAACTGATCCGCTTTGTCAGGCACCACCACTCGCAAGGCCGGTTCATCAAACACCACCCGACAACCGGGCGAACCATCAATATACAAAGGTCGCATCAACCCTCCCTGCCCTTCTTAACCATAAAGATAACCGTAGGAGCGACGCCCGCGTCGCGATTAAACGCTTTAAAATCGCGACGAAGGCGAAGCTTTTACTTGCGCCTGATAACGTTTAGCCAACGCATAACCGTAACGCCGCAGCAAGCGCCTGGCCGGCCCTGCCTGGGATTCATAAAAACCATAAAAACACTGCCGACCGGCTTTGTTCATCTGGCAGCGCCCCTGGTCATCACTAAAATGCTCAGGCCTTAACTGCCGTTCCCTAAACAACTGCCAGACCCAACGATCCATCAACGGCCGTAACGGCTCCATTAAATCGCACGCCAACGACTCACGACCAAAACTGACATCATGATAAAAACCCAACATCGCATCCAAACCCACGGTATGGCAGGCACGCACAGCATCATAATGAAGCAAGGTATAACCCAGCGACAAACAGACATTAACCGGATCAGGCGGTGGCCGTTTTTTACGACCGGTAAAGTTAAGCGAATCAGCAAACAACTGTGTATAACCGCCAAAATAAGCCGCTGCCGCCGCGCCCTCATAACCGCGTAAACCGGCTAACGGAATAACCATCGTATCTTCACGCAACTGCCCAATAATGCCGTTCACCGTTTGTAACGCCGCTGTTAACGGATGCCGTAAATCAGCCCGCGCCGCCAACGCCTCACGCAACAACCGCTGCTGGGCACGCACCTTAACCAGCACCAACCAACGCGCCAAAGGTGTCCGCAGCTCATCATCCAAACTCGCTTGATACTGCCCCAGTCGCCGCAACGAATCGCCATGAGACTGTGCTGCCAGCATTGCCGTGGCTTCCGTATTACGGCCTGACAATACCAGCAAGCCGATATTGCGTTCCGACAATGCCCCCAGCACCCGACTTTCCAGTTGCACATTACCGCGCAACACCACCCGCTCCAGCAAATGCAGCGGCACCGTACCTTTTTTTACGCCGTCTTCATATAACGCCAATGTTTGACCATCCAACTTGACGCCCAGATTTTTCCGGTCCAGATACAAACTACTCATCCCTTACCCCACATAAAAAAATGAACCATCCTGCGGAAGTACCGCCTTGCCCAACGTCCGGATATGTTTTGCACCCGCCAGTCTCAGCAAAATAAAACGATCTTCAACAGGGTCAATAACCAAACCAATAGCTTCCAACAACTGTACTTTTTCAGCTGCTGTTAAAAAACATTCAAACACCGACTTTTGCCCTCCCGACGAAAAACTGCGCAACACATAAAGCGCCTTGCGTAAGCGTCGGCTAGAGGAAATATCATAAGCGGCCAGATAAAGTTGTCGATTTGTCATGGTAAATAGGATACCTCCGGGGAGTTTATATAGATCGACTGACAAGCTTGTTAAGTTAACTGGTGAAATCGAACGGCCTACTCATGTAAATTAAATTGACGATTGTATTTTTCATCATTTAACCGTTCGCGTTCCAGTAATAATTGCTCTCGGGCAATAGCATTCGACTCTTTAAGCTCATCCAAGACACGCTGCTCTTTATCATAATAGCCGGGCTGTAAAATCTTCTTTTGCAGAATTTCTGTTGGCAAACAGCCCGACCCATAACAGTCGTTATTGCTTGAGTTTGCCAATACACCAAAAGACATTACCCATAAAAATACTGCCCCTATTGTTCTCATCTAATTACTCCAATTTTGCCGTTATCATTATTTTTTATCCGTACAAGCCATCGCAGGCATTAGCTGCTCTTGAAGCTGTGGCTCCAGACTTACCCAGCCATCAATGTCATTAAACGCTTGTCAACCAGATTGGCCATGCCAACAATTAAACTACAGCCTTGTTTAATCAAGGCGATTAACTCGCCGAACCCATACCCTGAAATAATATTGCCAAAGCATTAAAATCAGCAACCTTAAAACACTTGCCACACGGTGCTGTATTTTCAGGAAAAACAGGAAACTTCTGATAATTACTACTGGAATGCAGGTTCTTTTTCTTCTGACTGTTAATGTGCTCTTTAATACCCTCGTCAGCCAAGGTCCAATTTTTGTTAAAAAAATCAGGATGCAGCGCCACTTGAAAATGAGCAGGAAACCCGCCGGCACCAACCGCCCTATCCTTGCGGATATAAACAAATTGATTAAGCGCCTTGGAAAAAAGCATCAATTTTTTTTTACATACCGGTCATCGCCGTTAGCTTTCAGTTGAGTAACAAAGCCGTGTTGTGCGGCAATATCGATAACACGTTGACGAACTGCTTGAGAAATTAATATCGACATGAGTTTTCCTTATATTGGTTTGACTGCCTAAGCAGGAATTACTGTTACCCGATAAAATCAGTCACGGGCCATGGGGCTAGAATACCTAAAAGTAGCGATGTAAAGTGGATTGACAAGCTTGCCAAAACCCTAAGGTTTATTGAAGACAGGCAACCGTGGGAGTGACGCCTTCGTCGCGATTAAAAGCTTTTAAATCGCAACGAAGGCGTCGCTCCTACCGACCCACCCATCGATAATTTACTTATCGGCTTTGGCCAGCGGAGAAAACCACAAATGCTCGCCTTTGTTACCCATAATATCGTAGCCAATGACTTGATCATTGGCATTGTAAGTAATCGTTCCACGGCATTGTTTACCATCAAAACCGTAGGCTTCGATTGGCCAAAAAATCAACTCGGAAAGACCGACTGTAAAAATGTCACCCGCCAGGTACAAAATAACACGCACTTTAGAGGCCGCGTTATAACCGTCAATAAATTCGAATGAATCCGTTTTTTGGTTATCTTTTTGATCCGTCATTTTAGGAAAACCAAGATATGAAAGGGCTTCAGTTCTTGTGGCACCCAGTTTAACTTGCCTGTATTCAATCGGTGTGGGCGCATGAACCGCCTGATAAACCGAGCATCCCCCCAAAACAGAAACGCCGCCCATTAACAGCAACAATTTATTGATTTTTAACACATGCCATTCCTTTTATCTACGGGTGTTATAAAAATAAAGGGATAGCCCTTTATATAAATGACATGGCAGATTTAATCCGGCACCTCTATTTTCAAACCCAAAGCACCCCCTCACAACACAAACAATATCTTGGGGAAATCACGGTGACAGAAAAAAGGATCATTGCCAGACAAAATTGCCGTCTTGTCATGGCAGGTAGAATAACGGAGGGATGGTTTTTTAACTGAATTGGCAAGCTTGTCGGGTTAACCGAGGGGTGCGACGGGGCTTAATAAGGTCTCTGGTTTGAATGTGATATAAACGATCTATACGGTAAGGTTGGTCAGCGTCTTAATCCCTTCTTAATAAGGTCTCTGGTTTGAATAAGCACTGAAGCAATATCACCAAGAAGATTAAGTCTTAATCCCTTCTTAATAAGGTCTCTGGTTTGAATCATTAACCTAATGCAAATAGAACTATTTTACAGTCTTAATCCCTTCTTAATAAGGTCTCTGGTTTGAATTCTTTTTTCTTATTATGTGAGTAAATTATTATGAAGTCTTAATCCCTTCTTAATAAGGTCTCTGGTTTGAATTAAAACGGTATACTACAATGACAACTTTAAAAGAAGTCTTAATCCCTTCTTAATAAGGTCTCTGGTTTGAATTTAAAGCAGCCCTTAATAAGGCCGGTTATACGCTGTCTTAATCCATTCTTAATAAGGTCTCTGGTTTGAATACAACATACTAACCGCGTGTAACAAGTATCATGTGTCTTAATCCCTTCTTAATAAGGTCTCTGGTTTGAATAGAAAAAATGAAAAAGCATAACTCACACATACTGGGTCTTAATCCCTTCTTAATAAGGTCTCTGGTTTGAATATGTACAAAAACAAAGCAAGTGCTAACAAAGCGGTCTTAATCCCTTCTTAATAAGGTCTCTGGTTTGAATAGATAGACGTGTAAAACAAAAAAGCGTTTATGCGTCTTAATCCCTTCTTAATAAGGTCTCTGGTTTGAATATACACTAAACAACCATTAAACAAGTTAGAATTTAGTCTTAATCCCTTCTTAATAAGGTCTCTGGTTTGAATAACAAGCTTGTTAGCTTCACTATCATAAATGAGTGTCTTAATCCCTTCTTAATAAGGTCTCTGGTTTGAATGATGTTTATGTCTCACTATGTTTAGATTGTTTAGGTCTTAATCCCTTCTTAATAAGGTCTCTGGTTTGAATGTAAACAATGATAAATAAAGCAATTGAAACATGTCTTAATCCCTTCTTAATAAGGTCTCTGGTTTGAATGCTGTACCAGTTGTGGAAGTAGTTGAGACTGCTGGTCTTAATCCCTTCTTAATAAGGTCTCTGGTTTGAATAATAAAAGGTGTATAAAATGCAAGAAGTAAAAGCAGTCTTAATCCCTTCTTAATAAGGTCTCTGGTTTGAATAAACATCTACGTGATTGGTCGCCAAAAATTAACTTGTCTTAATCCCTTCTTAATAAGGTCTCTGGTTTGAATA
>JBAXXH010000079.1:0-16192 GCA_037127995.1 Methylococcaceae bacterium
GGATTTAGGTGCGCGAATGCACAACGCTTTTTGCCTGGCGCTTAAAAGTTACTCATGCGCCCTACTCATCGGCTGCGATTGTCCCTCATTAACCGAACAAGATCTGGAAGAAGCGTTAACCGCCTTAAGTCAGAAAGCCTGTTGTGTATTGGGGCCTGCAGAAGACGGCGGTTATGTGTTGATTGGCCTTAATCAGCCACACCCGGAACTTTTTGACACCATGCCCTGGGGCACTGACTTAGTGCTTGAACAGACCCGCTCGCGTATCCAACACAATAATCTTCTTTATCATGCCCTCAAACAACAATGGGATTTAGACACGCCGCAAGACTTGGCGCGATACCAGGCTTTAAGATCGAACCAAGGAATGCGCTTGAAATAACTCAGACATCTTGCTCCCTCTCCCTCTGAAGGCATAGGTATCTACACGGTTCGTCATCCCGGCAGGGATTGCCGGGATCCAGATGCCATGGATGGCAATATTGAATTACGCAAACCATTTTTTAGCTACATGAAGCTATTTTTGATCTGATTTTTCACATCCCTGTGCCCTGGATTCCGGCAATCCCTGCCGGAATGACGCTACTTTTATTTGTGTAGATACCTATGTCCTCTGAGGGCTGGGGTGGGGATATAAATGGTCAAGTTATTTCACGCACGTTGCCAAGCCGAATTTTTTGCACCGCTTAATGCCGCCTGGATTAGCGCTGTAACTATCACTAGCCCTTAAAAATTAATCCCACAGGCTAGTCATTGAATAACATTAAGACAAATTAATTGTGCTCTATAGGTATTTCTACTAATTGTACAAAGGCTTTTTTTTATCTATCCTTTAAATATCTTAACCATTTCAGGTGATTTTTAGGTGGATGATTGAATGTCGGCAAGCGGTTATTGGTAACATTAGCTTATCAAAACTAATAATAGCCAAGGCATAAAATGAAAGCAGGAACCATTAAACGTTTTTTTCGTGTTCTTTGTCTGCTGATAATGGCGGGTTCGTTATCGGGTTGTATTTACTGGATAAGGGCTTACCAGACCTATTTACAGATGAGTGAATTTGATCGTTATTTTAATACGGTTACCACTGACGAGTTTACCCTTCAGTTTAAAGAGCCTATTTTATATAGCAAAGATTTTGTTTCTTTATCCAGGTTGTATCCCAGCGAGGATATTCCTACTCTGGAAGGCAGACTTTGGCGTTACTGGTTTCGCAAGGTTGATGGCAACAATAAACTAATTGTTCCGGAAATAAAATTTTATTCCAATTTAAACTTTAATAAAGAAGGGAGAATAATTGCCTGGTCGTTTTCATCGTTGTTTTTGCAAATTGCCCCGCCAAAATTTTTGGAAGCTTCTTTACGTTCATTAGGGGGGGCTGAAATTGATACGGAAAAACAACAACTGCGGGCCAACAGTCAGTTAATCGATAAAATTACTGAAGATTTACCCAAAAAAGCAGCTGTTGTAGCTCAATTAGGGGAGCCTTTGGAAATTAAGGATGAAGGCGATATAGAAGTGTATGTCTACCATTTTCTACTGGAAACTCATCTTATAGAAAAAGGTTATGAAGATCGTGCATTAAGCGAGGTCATGGTCAGCTTTGACAAGAAGACCCAAGAACTGACCCGAATGAGTGGACGATTTGCCGGTCTAAAGGTGTCAATTAATTACCGGAAGTTTCTTGATGAGCTGCCCAAGGCACCGTCATAGGCATCAAGTGGCAGCGTACATCTCAATCCCGGCAGACCGCCACAGGGCGCTAAAAACGATATAAATTATTAATATATATAATGCATGGCGCATTATTACAACAATACGCTATGCTTAAATACATAGCTTTATAACTAACCAATAGCAAAGAATTATGATAAATGTACTGCTCGTTGATGATCATGAATTTGTCCGTACCGGTATCGAAGCATTGCTGAATGATGCTGAAGATATTACCGTTGCAGGCGTTGCAAAATCAGGTGAAGAAGCGCTTGATGCAATGGCGGCGCGGCCTGTCGATGTTGTGCTTATGGGGGTTAATATGCCAGGTATCGGCGGCATAGAAGCCTGTCGTAAAATTTTGCAAGATAATCCTGATGTAAAAATAATTTCCTTATTTGTAAATAACGACGGCCCCATTCCCCCGCAATTACTCAAGCTTGGCGTATTAGGCTTTGTTTCAAAAGAATCACCCGTTGACGAGATACTTAATGCCATTCGTAAAGTGATGACCGGCGATCGCTACCTGAGCGCAGATGTTGCCAATAGTCTGACAACTCAAGGTCTGCCTGGCTATCATGAGTCGCCGTTTTCAAAACTTTCCCGTCGGGAAGCCGAAGTAGTGACTTTAATTCTTCAAGGCAAGTCCATTAAGGAAATGTCCAAAATGCTGATATTGAGCGACAAGACCGTTAATACTTATCGCTATCGTCTTTACGATAAACTTAACATAAAAAATGATGTTCAATTAACCCGCCTGGCCATTAAATTCGGCCATATTGATACGGCGTATATCTAGTAAAATGTAGCGTATGCCCTTTTAAAGCAGGTAAAATATTTAATTATTTAAGATGTAATTTTTCAGACCCCAAAAATAATGTTAATCTTGGTGGCTACTTTAACAGAGCCAATGACTGCGATGACAACGACACAACCCACTAAAGACCTGGAAACTTTCCCTAATCCACAACCAGAACGCGACTATACCATACGCATTGACATTCCCGAATTTACTTGCCTTTGCCCAAAAACGGGACAACCTGATTTTGCAACCATCCAAATTGAATATGTGCCCGCCGCACTTTGCGTAGAATTAAAAGGCCTTAAACTCTACATGTGGTCATTCCGTGAGCAAGGCGCATTTCATGAAGCCATTACCAATGAAATTCTCAACGATATTGTAAAAGCAATAGCGCCTAATTTTATGCGTATTCGTGCTGAATTTAACGTACGCGGCGGCATTTATACGACCGTTGTTGTCGAGCATAGAAACAGCGATTGGCACACTCCTGAATTGGTTAACCTGCCTTAGGCGATTGCCTTAGATTTCCTGCGTAAAACAGACCCAACCTTGTAGGTCGGGTTACACTGTCAACCCGACTTACCCATCCCTGATTATTCATGACTTTTAAAGAAACGTTAACCACCCTGCCCCAATACATTTTACCGCATCATGCCTTGTCCAAAATGATGAGTAAACTGACGCACTGCGAAAATAAAACCTGGAAAAACCTGTTTATCAAACAGATCATCAGGCATTACGGGGTCAACATGAAGGAGGCTCTTGAACCGGATATCAATACCTTCAAAAGTTTTAATCACTTTTTTACCCGTGAACTAAAACCCGGTGCAAGACCCCTAACCTCCGAACCTAATGCCATTGCCTGCCCTGCTGATGGCGCAGTCAGCCAAGCAGGTTCTATTACCGACGGTAAAATATTTCAAGCCAAAGGTAAAAGCTTTACGGCGACTGACTTGTTGGGTGGCGATGCAGAACGTGCAGAACCCTTTAATAATGGCGTGTATACTACGATTTATCTTTCACCTAAAGATTATCACCGTCTACACATGCCGTTGACTGGCACCTTAAGGGAAATGGTGCATATTCCCGGTCGCTTATTCAGTGTAAATACGGCAACCACAAATTCCGTTCCCGGCTTATTCGCAAGAAATGAACGCGTTGCTGCACTATTTGATACTGATGCAGGCCCAATGGCTTTGGTACTGGTCGGTGCCATTTTTGTATCCAGTATAGAAACCGTCTGGCACGGTGTTGTAACGCCACCGAGCATTACCTCCGTGCGAAGCTGGCAGTATCAGGAAAATGCACCTGTGCTAAAAATTGGCGAAGAAATGGGCCGCTTTAATATGGGCTCAACTATTATCGTTCTGTTTGGCAAAGACAAAGCGCAATGGGATAGTGAATTAACCGCAGACAAAGTAGTTAAACTGGGTGAGCGGATTGGCAATACACTGGCTTGATTAAGCCGGTGGTAAAAAAAGGTCTAGGGGCAATCCTCTCCGAGAGTGTGTTGATTTTTAGTTGAAACTGACCGCCAGGTAACAGAACAGCCCAAATCGGCAGCCTTATTTTTGACGCTTGTTGGACAGGGAATCCCATAAAGGTTTTCGCAAAAATAGCGACTCTCCGGAATTCTCTTATGTAGTATACTTTTTAAGGTTAAATTTATCTTTGAATGTTAAAATTAATGAGCAGTAAAACCTAATTTTATAAATAATTTTTTGAATAGAGTAAATTATGCAATTACAATCCATTGGCTTCCTTGCCGCCACCATCATCGGTTCAATATTTTCTATTGATACTTACGCATCTATTGATGTGTATACACAAGCGCCTAATAAAAGCAATTTTGCTCCATCCGCCGTTCTAAATGCAAGTAATGACCCGGGGTTTAATTGGACATTCGATAATGATCAAGAACGCTGGGATTACTTTAGTGTTGGTTCAAATGTCAGCTTTAATAGGATTGGCTGGTACGGGTCAAATTCAGACGGGAATTTTGCTGTTGATTTGTTTTCTGCGACATGCTTCTCCTGTGGCGCTACTCAAGTAAATGGTGGGGGAACATTTTCTCATAGCCTTACCGCTTACAATAGCCTTACCCTATTGCCAAATCTAGGGCCTTTTAGCCAAACTGATGTACATAAAACGCTTGTGTCGAATAAGGATAATCTTTATTCCTATTACATTGATTTGACATCAAATTTAACACTGGATCCTGCCAAAACGTACGCGCTTTCTGTTGTCAATAACTTCTCTTCTTTACCATTCAATTGGGCATTATCGAATACTGGTGGTAACCATCTTCAATATGTCGTAGGGCAATCCATGTTTCTGCCCGCTCCTGGAGGTCTGGCTTTTACTCTGACCGATACATCAGTTTCTGCTGTACCAGTACCTGCTTCTGCTTGGCTGTTAGGTTCTGGCTTGGTCTACTTGTTAAGTATTGCTCGCAAACGTAACACAGCGTAAAAATTCACTTTTGTGTTTCTGAAGACGGCGGCCATTGTGTCGCCATTTTTGTTTATGGAATTATTAGTCGAATGTCTCTTTTGGGTCGTAAACAATCAGCTATATTTCCAGATGTTTTAAACGCACAAAGGAACGCCCTGTAAACTCCTTAACAGAGCATTTTTCAACGGAAATAACCCGATAAGAAACCAGCACACTCTCTGAAGGGCTTGGGTTAGGGGAGATTTTTTAAATAAATTCAACCTGACTATCACCCAGACTTTTCCAGACAATGGATAATGTTGCCTGCCTGTAAGGTCTGGGTAACCCGGCCTTTAAATGTCTGCCCCCAAAACGGGGTATTAACACCCTGGCTTTTCCAGTTGTCGGCATTAACTTGCCAGTCTAATTCCGGATCAAACACACACACATCGGCCGCGAAACCAACGGTTAGAGCACCGCTTTTAATGCGTAAAACGCGTGCCGGATTGCCGCTCAATGAGGCTATGCCCTGCTCCAGCGTTATAATGCGTTGCGCGACTAATTTAAGCATTAAGGGCAACAGCGTTTCCACGGATGAAACTCCCGGCTCTGTCTCCGGAAATGCGCCCAGCTTGGCATCTTTATCATGCGGCTGATGGTCGGAACAAATACTGTTAATGGTACCGCTCGCCAAGCCTTGCCTTAAATACTGCCGGTCGGCTTCGGTTCGTAAGGGTGGCAACACATGGTAGTTACTGTCAAAAGGGATGATGTCATTTTCGGTCAAATGCAGTTGATGTACGGCAACATCGGCACTGACATGCAAGCCATACTTTTTGGCCTGATGTATTTTAATCACTGAACGTTTACAGCTTAATTGACCAAAATGCACGCGACAGCCGGTTAACTCAACTAATTCCAGACATTGAGCCAAAGCAATGGTTTCCGCTGCTTCCGGAATACTGGGCAAACCATAACGGGTTGCGACTGCGCCTTCATGAGCGCAACCGTTATTACCCAGCCAATAATCATTGGGTCGAAACATAACCAACATATCATGACTGGCGGCATATTCCATTGCCCGCCTTAGTATCAGCAGATTTCTCACCGGCTGATTGGCATTGCCAACAGCCATACAGCCAGCCTGCTTAAGCGTTAACATGGCGCTTAATTCAGTCCCCTCCAGTTTCTGGGTCAGCGCCGCAATCGGGTAGATTTGCGGGTAGTCGGCATTTTTCGCCAACTCTTTAATAAGCTCTGCAACAGCCGGTGTGTCAATAACCGGACTCGTATCCGGCTGCAAACACATCGTAGTAACCCCGCCATTTGCAGCCGCAGCCGTTTCACTTTTAAACGTCGCTTTGCGGCTTTGTCCGGGCTCACGCAAACGGGTACTTAAATCTACAAAGCCCGGACAGACTATTTTATGTTGCGCATCAATAATCGTATCGGGCTTAAAACCAGCGGGTTCGCGGGTTACGGAAATGATTTTACCGTCAGCGATATAAACACAACCCACGCGGTTGATGTTGTTGACAGGATCAACGATGTGTCCCTGTTTAATGTGTATTTGACTCATCAACTAACCCCCCTGTTTCTGCATCGCCATCGCCATAATAGCCATTCGGATGGCGATACCGTTGCTAACCTGTTTGAGTATCACTGACTGCGGGCCGTCTGCGACTTTTGAATCAATTTCCACGCCCCGATTAATAGGGCCGGGATGCATCACGATAGCGTCCGGCTTGGCGATTTTTAATTTATCTTCAGTCAAACCGAAACATTTAAAATATTCGCTTTCACTGGGTAATAATGCCGATGTCATCCGCTCTTTCTGTAAGCGCAGCATCATAATGACATCAATATCTTTAAGCCCTGCGGTCAAGTTATGTGAAACCTTCACGCCTAAACTTTCAACATGCGCCGGCAATAGGGTCTTGGGGGCAATTACCCGGATTTCAGCCGTTCCCAAGGTATTTAAGGCCTGAATCTGTGATCTGGCCACTCTGGAATGCAGTATATCGCCAATAATAGCCACCCGTAGATTTGAGAAATCCTTTTTTATCTGCCGAATGGTAAACATATCCAGCATGGCTTGAGTCGGATGCGCATGTTGTCCATCACCGGCATTAATAACGCTGATATGGGGTGCCGTTTGCTGGGCGATAAAGTGTGCAGCGCCGCTAATTGAGTGACGCACCACAAACATATCAACATACATGGCTTCCAAATTGCGTATAGTATCAAGCAGGCTTTCACCTTTGGAGGTTGACGAGGTCGAAATACTCATACTTAAGACATCGGCAGACAAGCGGTTGGCCGCCAGTTCAAAGGTTGTTCGGGTGCGCGTACTGTTTTCAAAAAACAGATTAACAATCGTTTTACCGCGCAATAACGGGACTTTTTTAATCTGATGATCACCTATACCGACAAAAGACTGTGCTACATCCAAAATTTCTGTCAACAAACTTTTTGGCAAACCTTCAATGCTCAAAAAGTGTTTAAGTTTGCCTTCCGAATTTAACTGGAGATTTTCACTCATCGCTTATGCTACCGCATCTATTGTTTGTAATTGAATAGCCAAGGGCTCAGGGCCGGTTAATTTAATCAACTGACCGGCACTCAGCGTGATATGGGTTCCCACGCAATCAGGACACAAAGGAATTTGCCTGCCGTCACGCTCTATCAGCACGGCCAAGACCACTTGATTGGGCCTGCCATAATCAAAAATCTCATTCAATGCAGCTCGAATTGTTCTGCCTGTGTAAAAAACATCATCTATAAGGATAATATCACGGCCTTCAATATGCGGCGGTAACTGGCTGGGTTTGACATTGGGATTAACGCCGATTTGCGAAAAATCGTCGCGATAAAAAGAAATGTCCAGCAATCCCAAAGGCTCGGTAATGTTAAGCCGCTGGTGCATTTGCCCGGCAATCCATACGCCACCGGTGCGAATGCCTATCATCAGTGGATTGGTTAGCTGTCTTTCAACAATGATACGCTTTAACCCGTCTTCCAGTTTGTTCAGTAAATCGTGTATTTCTAGCACTTAATCATCCTTTTTTATAATCATTTAGCCAGGATTGCAAAATAAGCTGGGCCGCAAGTTGATCCTGCACTTCCCAAAGTTTACCGGCATTAACACTGACTTCATCAAACAACATTTGTTTGGCTTCAAATGTCGATAACGTTTCATCCTGTTGATATACCGGCAGTTGATACCGACCTTCCAGTTGTCGACAGAATTTTATCATGCGCGGTGTGACCGGATTATCCGAGCCGTCAGCTTGCCTGGAAATGCCGACTATTAATCCTGCAGGCCGCCACTCTTGTATTAGCTTGGTTATTATGCCCCAATCCGGACTTTGATTAATAGAGCGGATAGTTTGCAACGGACTTGCTGTAGCGGTGATGGTTTGACCGACAGCAACGCCTATTTTTTTATAGCCAAAATCAAAGCACAGATAAGTATCTGCGCTGGTTTTTGTAAGTAATGGATCTTGCATGGTTTAGTCGTGTGTTCAAGGAAAGGCAGGGCAAAAAAAATACAAACGGTGTTCATTTTATTAGCTATGTCCCGCATGTATCGTTAACCGGTTAATATCAATGCCAATTTGTTCAGCGGCCGCCTGCCAACGCACATTAATCGGCGTATCAAATAAAACCTGTTGGCTACATTGGGTATTTAACCAGGCATTAGCCAACATTTCCTGTTCCAATTGACCTTCACCCCAGCCTGCATAACCTAAAGCCACCAAATACTGTTCCGGCCCTTTACCGACAGCAATAGCCTCAATAACATCACGCGATGTCGTTAAAGAAATTGACTCCGAAACCGGCGTAGTTGCATCCCAACCGCCACCGCGCGTGTGTAATACAAAACCACGCTCCTGCTGCACCGGCCCGCCCGCAAAAACAGGCGCTTTTGCAGCGCTGCGTGAAGTTGTTCGTATCTTCATTTGCGTAAAAATCTCGCCCAGCTTCATCTCCGCTGATCGATTAATAATGATACCTAAAGCGCCTTCATGATTATGTTGGCACAAATAGGTCACTGTGTGAAAAAAAACAGGATCAGCCAGGCCGGGCATGGCGATAATAAATTGATTATTTAAGTAAGTAGCTTGATTCATGGTCCTTAGTATCGAAGGTTAGGGTGACTTAAGCAACTATTTATCGTGTGACCAAACCCGATTCATCCGAGAATTTCCAGACACGGGTGATTACCAGGACATCAAGTTCTTTACGCAGCTCTAAAGGCAATGGTGGAAAAGGCGCACTCATACGGACGATATTTTTAGCCGCTTCATCCAGTGCGGGGTTTCCGGAAGACTTGTTGATACGAATACTGTAAATACTCCCGTCAGCATTAATACCCACATCCATGGTTAAGATACCCGAAAAATTCTTCTTGGTGGCCACTTCCGGGTAATTAAGATTTCCGGTTCGCTCCACTTTACTTTCCCAATCTTTCATATACTGTGCGGCAACATATTTATGGGCGCTAACAGAATCCACAAATTTTATTTTGGTTTGCTCGGCACTTGGCTGGCTTTGCCTGATTTCAGCTCCCAATTGCGCGAGTTGTTGATGTAATGACTCGGCTGTTATTTGCGGATGTTTTTCCGACTGGTTAACGACCTCAGTTTTGCTGGCGGTAACCACTTTCTTTTCTGCCTTTTCCTGGGTTATTAGTTTTTCTGTCACTTTTGGTTTACTTTCTTTGGGCGTTACTTTGGACTTACTCTCTTCAGGCGCACTCTTTTTGACTGGTTTTGGCTTTACTTCAGTGGTTTCCTGACTGGCAGGCTTTTGTGCAGGAGATTCCAGTTTTTTGATTGCCTCACCCGCACCGGACTGATTTTCCTGCGCTAAAAAATCCGCCTTTTCAGGCGTTTTTTTTACCGGCGTGTTAACCAGTGTTATATCTATCGATTTATTGATTTTTTCAGGTTGGGGTGTTGTAAAGTTTATTCCCAGCACCAAGGCAATGTGAACAGTAACCGCAACCAGTAAAGCTGTCAACAATGACTTATGGTTGTTCGCCGGGGTAACGAAAGGAACTGGCATCGCCATATTTTCCATGTTATTGAAGATTCTTTTCAATATGATCCATCAATTGACCGGCTATATTAAGCCCAAACTGCTGATCCAGCTCTTGAGCGCAAGTAGGACTGGTGACATTAATTTCGGTTAACTTGTCGCCAATAACATCAATCCCAACAAAAACCAGGCCTTTTTCGCGTAGCGTCGGGCCCACCTGATTGGCAATCCACAAATCCTGTTCGGTTAATTTACGACCTTCTGCACGACCACCGGCAGCCAAATTACCCCGCGATTCACCTTGGGCAGGAATACGCGCCAGCGCATAAGGTACGGCTTCACCATTGATCATCAAAATACGCTTATCACCGTCTTTAATCTCGGGTATATACTTTTGAGCCATCACATAGCGACTATTATACTGGGTCATGGTTTCCAAAATCACACTAAGATTAGGATCATCCTTACGCAAATGAAAAATAGAAGTTCCGCCCATTCCGTCTAACGGTTTTAAAATAATTTCCCCTTGTTCATGCAGGAAGCTCCTTATTCTGGCAGGTTCACGGGCAACCAGGGTTTCTGCGCAACACTGCGGAAACCATGCCGTAAACAGTTTTTCATTGGCATCGCGCAACGATTGCGGTTTGTTGACCACATAAACACCCATGCTTTCGGCGCGTTCCAATAAATAAGTTGCATAAATATATTCCTGATCAAAAGGCGGATCTTTACGCATCATGATGACATCCAATTGATCCAGCGGAATATCTTGCTCGGCAATAAACCGGTGCCATTGCATGGCATCACGCTGAACAGTCAGCGTTCTGGTTCTGGCGAATGCCCTGCCATTCCTTAGAAACAAGTCATTGAGTTCCATGTAATGCAACTCCCACCCTCGGGCCTGAGCCTCAAGCAACATGGCAAAACTGGTGTCTTTTTTAATATTGATATGGTCGATGGAGTCCATGACCATGCCGAGTTTAATAGGCATTATTGTCCCGATTTAATTACTGAAGAGGAAGTATATTATACTTATTTTATAGATTGTTATTTACCTTGAAAAGATTTTTTGGTATAAAGACGGGCTAACTTTTAAATTTAGGCACACCAAGAGGTTAATTATGTCTAGAGTATGTCAAGTAACCGGCAAACAACCCGTTACAGGTAACAACGTATCACACGCAAACAACAGAACCAAAAGACGTTTCCTTCCCAATCTGCAACATCACAGATTTTGGGTTGAAAGCGAAAATCGTTGGGTGCGCCTTAGAATTTCCACAAAAGCAATGCGCATCATTGATAAAAACGGCATCGACGCTGTATTGGCAGATTTGCGTAAAAACGGCACAAAGGTTTAAGGAGACAATAAAATGCGCGATAAAATTAAACTGATTTCTACCGAAGGCACTGGCCACTTTTATACCACAACCAAAAACAAGCGCACCATGCCTGAAAAAATGGAGATCAAAAAATTTGATCCGTTTGTTCGCAGACATGTTATCTACAAAGAAGCTAAAATCAAATAATCATTTTGACTTTGAAAAACTTCTATCAAGGCGCTTTGGATAACCACAACTAGCTTTAGCTGTGGTTATCCGGCTTTGTTGGAGCTTCGCACTAAAATCCCCCACACTCAATACCCGGCTACTTTTTTTGACTGCCGACTATATCATTATAAAGAACAGCAACTGTCTCTAAAGCAACACCACATCAACACAACCCCGGCATTTATTAATCAACCCTTATTCTTCACTTGGCTTACCTCTCAAGTAAAGACTTTCACCTGCAAGCCAATACCAGAGCTGATTTAACCAAAAAAAACCGGCTCCCGGATATCACAATATCTTGATAATCTATTTCCTATCAGGAAATAATAATGCCGTAAAATATCTTATTGGTGCAGATAATTAATCTAATTGCCCTCAATTGACTCATTTACGTAGTTCAAAGCTTACTCTACAGTCGTCATCCTATCTCTTAATGTGACCATTCAACCGCTTAAGCCCTTATTCTTATTGGCCTCCATAAATTTCAACAAAAACCTTAGCCTAACTTGCCAACGTTGTGGCTCATAATTTGCTAATAATTAAAGTAAGGTGAATAAATGAGCTTAAATTACCCGCTTAATCAAAACCAACTCATTTAAGCCCTTAAGTATTTTTTAATGTTTGATACGCATAATTTTGTTCAAAGACGAAATTTGGAAATAAATCTTCTGTCATCAAACTGACATTAACATTACTTAAAATCATTCTGTACATCAGCTTTAAAGTGAGGAAATGACTATGTTAAGCCTAACTACTTTACTTGACTTCAATTTTGAATGGCCAACGATGGTGCCCGGAGAAATAATGGCATTAACCCTGCTTATGGTTTTCGCCAGCCTCTGTACGCTTGAATTTTACTCGCCCAACAAAAAACTGCCCGCAAAACACTTGCGCCAATCTTATAAAACCAATATTAGCCTGTTTTTGGTTAATAGTATTGCCATGTCCTTAGTATCAGCCTCATCGCTTTTGATACTGGCCGAACGTTATTCAGGCAAAGGTTTGCTTAACGCCTTATCCAGCCCCGCCTGGAAAGCAGTTCTGTCGTTTGTGGCGCTTGACCTGTTAATGTATTTCTGGCACAAAGCCAGTCACCGCGTTGATTGCCTGTGGATGTTTCATAAGGTACACCATAACGATCCTTGTTTGAATATTTCCACCGCCTTTCGAATACATTTTCTGGAGCTGTTTATAACCCATATTCTAAAAGCGAGTTTAATTATTATTTTAGGCATAGAAGAAGCGGTGTTACTAACCAATGAAGCGATAATGACCCTGTTTATTATGTTTCATCACACCAACATTTCTTTCACCGGTGAAAAATTACTGGGTAATCTCATTATCACGCCCTCTCTGCACCGGACTCACCATTCAACCCAACGGTGTGAACATGACAGTAATTATGGCGCTGTTTTCTCGTTTTGGGATCGGCTTTTCGGGACTTTGACAGAACGCGAACCCGCTGAAATAGGGATCAACGGTAGTTCACCGCTGGATCTTGTAAACCTGATAAAGTTCGGCTTTACCCTGCCAACAGCGCCAGTCGTTCAGCCCGTTAATTTTGATGTCATGATTGCTGAGGCCGCTTATTACAAAGCAGAAAAACACGGATTTTCTCCCGGCAATGAGATTCGTGACTGGCTGGAAGCAAAAAAAGAAATCATCACCCAACTATACGGAGATAAGCCGATTAAAAATAATTTAATACCCAAGCCTCACTATAATTATCTTAAATTTATGAACCTGGACATAAATCACCGACGCATACAGAATTTTTAAGATGTGCGACAAGAGTATTCACCACGAAGACACGAAGAGCACGAAGAAAAAAACTTCGTATCTTCGTAGCAACCTCTTTTAAAATTTTTTGTAGCCGGAATAAGACTACCCAAGTTTAGGAGTGCGCATGAAATAACTTAGGGATCTTGCTCCCTCTCCCACCGAGAGAAGGGGTGAGGGGATATAAAGGGTCAAGTATTTCATGCATGTTCCTTAGCGGATGGAATGGCCAGCACATAGGTTCGTCCAATCCGGTCTAAAAATGAAACGGAACGGGGGTTACAAACTCCGACATGCAGAACAAAGACACACAAAAACTTCGTATTCTTCGTGTCTTCGTGGTGAAATTCTTTAAATCTGTTTGCAGCAGCTACTTTAGTAAATCACCCGAATACCAATTTCTGCGCTGCGTCCCGGATCGGGTGCAAAATTACGCAAATACGAGGTTGAGTTGCGTATATTTTCATTGAGCATATTTTTGCCTTTGGCAAACAGCATCACTTGGGACTCATGAAAGCTCGCCAACTGATATTGTGCGCCCAAATTCAACAACAAATAACCCGGTGTGTTGGATTGATTGTCGCCGGCATAAGTCTGCGCTTCGCCTCGCGTAAGCTTTACATCGCTTGACCAGTCACCTTTAGCGTAACTTAACTGCCAACCATAGCGCAGCGGCGGCATACGGGGAACATTGCCACCTTGATCAAACGAGCCACGGGTATAATCGCCAAATAGCGTCAAATCGACTGCACCGTAACGGTTTTGCAGCAACGGCAATACTGTCTTGGCCTCAAAGCCCCTAAAAACGGCATTGGCTTGGGTGCTTTGCAAGACCGGCAGACAAGCGCCAAGCGCTCCCGTGCAACTTGGCTCAAACCCAGGCGCTGGCAAACCCTCGTTAAATACATAACGGGCTTGTTGCTGATAAATATAATCATTAACCCAATTATGAAAAAGAGTAAGCTCAGATGTCATCCAATCGGCATTAAATTTATAGCCCAAATCCAGATTATAAGAAATTTCTTTGCGCAGATTTACGTTGCCTTTTTCATAGCTCATGGTCGCATCATGAACACCATTGGAAAACAATTCCTGTATTTGCGGTGCCCTTTGGGATTGGGTAACCGCCAGACTTAGTTGATGCTGCCTGGTAATATCCCACAACGCCGAAACCGACCCGCTTAACGGAATGTAGGAAACACTGCTATAAATTGTTTCCGGGGCAATACCTTGCCATTCACCGCGCAGACCCAAATCATAAGTCACCTTGCCCAATGCGAAAGACTCGACAGCAAACAAACCGTAAGAATCAATAGCCGATTTTGGCACGATGGTTTCTGTCCCCAACGCCGAAAACTGACTGTTGGCTGATTGAAAACCCAACACGCCTTTTACGATGCCTAGCGGTTGATGCTCAAGTTCCAAACGGCTTTCGTAGGTTTTATTTAGAAACGTCGTAGCCGGTACACCACCGCTTATTTCAACGTGCTTGTAATCTGTATAACCCAATTTCATCCGCACTGCTTCAGCAAACGCGAACGGTTTATTAAGTTGCCCCTTAACATCGTATTTGGTTTGATTAAGCTGAATTCTAACCGGCGCACTGCCCGTGCCATTGGGAGGAATCCCATAATTTTTCTCCAAACTATTAATCGCCGCCCCCGCCAGCCCAACATCACCAATCATCGAAGCGCCCGCTGAACCACCGCGTGACCTCGCATTTGAATTATTAAGAAGCCCGAATGGATTATCCAGTACAGCCGTGCCTTCAAGGGTGGGATCAGTGGCACGTGCCGCTGCCTCATCTATCGGTTGCCCGCCAAGATGGGTATTGCCTTGGTCACGATAAAAGCCGTCTACATGATAAGCAAACTTGTCTTTGCCACCCTCAAGTTTAAGCGCACTTGAAGATTCGGTCGTTGCGGAATCATAGCGTTGCTCACCCGCGCCACCCAACAACTTGTCAGGGACTTTTTCAGGAATACGGTTATCAATGACATTGACCACACCACCGATGGCACCGCTTCCATACAACAAGGTCGAGGCACCTCGCAAAACTTCAACCCGTTCAGCTATAATCGGGTCGACACCATTCGCGTGATCGGGACTTAATGACGAGACATCATTATTGCCCAGACTATTTTGCATAACCCGCACCCTCGAACCTGATTGCCCACGAATGACCGGTGTACCCACGCCAGCGCCAAACGATTGACTGGTAATACCCGGCTCGTTACTCAAGGTTTCGCCGAGGGTTTGCCCGATTTTTACCCGCAGCGCATCCCCGGACAATTCCGTAACCGGGCGGGCAAATTTTGAAGTGGATTGTTTTATACCCGTACCGGTGATAAATACATCATCCAGTTGATAAATATCCTTATCATCAGCGAACGCGGCAGACCCCATCGCACCGGTCGACAAGAAAAAAATCACCCATTTTTTGTTCATAAAGTTGTTAAGTTGAATACTATTAATTGCAAAAATACAGCTTGCGGATTCGGTGACTTATTGAGTCATTAATCATAACCATAAACTTACAGAATGATTAAAATGTTTATTAAGGTATGTTATAACATAACATATTGCAACTATTATTTGCCGGGTTCATGGTTGATGACGGTCAGCGTTTGCAACCTACCGAAACGTTTGAAGACGTCAATAGCTTTCAAAACGTAAATGACAGTGTGCAATTTTTGCAGGGGTATTTTTGTTACCCCACTTCATCGATCCAGTATACATCGTGACTGTTACAAAAATATTAAACCTAAATCCTGCAAACCAACACCTTATATTATTTAATAATCGTTATAAATCAATGGCATAATATAGTTACCAGGTAATCTTACAGGTCATTATTTTAATGAAAGCAAAGTCA
>JBAXXH010000080.1:0-16055 GCA_037127995.1 Methylococcaceae bacterium
ACAGATAGTGGAGCCAGATTTTCACATTTGTTTTCAAACATCACAATCTCGAATAAAAATATTAAATCAGTTCCATTAAAAAAGTGCATTCGCAGCTTTCCGGAACTTTCCCGATACATCACCCGACAGCTTGATATTGTCCGGATTCAGAACCATGACAGGAGCGCCTGCAGCGAGTTTAAATTTAGCAAGCTCAGCCCAAATCACGTTTGGACTGGTCGTCAACTCAAAAAAATAGCGCTGGTGAGTGAGATCCATCACTGTCCGGTACTCGGTGTTGTAGATTCCAAAACCTTTATAGGGTGCGCCAAAGGGGACTGATACATTGCGTGCGATAGCCAATACACCCGCCACCGCTTCACGCTCGGTCTTGGGCTCGGGCAGCATCGCCGAAAAATAGCTGGCACGCTGGAAGCGGTCGGTAGGCTTGACGTTACCGGGCAGAGGCGTGTCGCTACTGGGCTTGGAAAAGTCCAGATTTTTCAGCAATGCCAATTGCTCGTCATAAGCAGGATCATTCGTCATGATTTTAAACTCACGACCGTGATGAACGACCTGCTTGCCACCGATATACTCAATGATGGCCGAATCACCGTTGGCATCTTCAATGGCCAGGTGGACAGTAGTTTTGGTGCCTCGTGCCTCGGCCATTACGATTTGCACGTTATCGAGCAAAGCGAGCGCCTCGTTAACCGTCGCCGCATTGTCCAAAAGATATTGCGCCCAAAGACCGCCGTTGAGTCCAGGCTTGCCGGGGTCGCGGGAGCCAAAATCAGTGGCGTTGAAAAACAGCATGTGCGCCGCCAAGCCGCGCTCGTTGAAACCATCGGCAGTGCCGATGCCATAAATCGTGGTGACCAAGCTTCCATATTTTGTTGTCCAGGTCAGTGGATTTTCTTTGACAACCTCGATGGCTCCAAGGTGGCCACCGTTACGCTTCATACCGCGCGGGAGAACCGTAAGAACAGGCTCGGTCGACTCCGGCCAGTCCATAGTTCGCGCTACCACGACCGCCAGTTTGTTGTCATTCCACAAGATACGTGAACAGGCATCGGCGTATTGCCCCGAAGCAAGCCCCAAGGTTACGGCCGCCAATGCGACACACAAAGTTTGATTAATGGCTTTTCGTTTCATTAGGTAACTCCTCTGGTTGGTAAACGGTGGTTCATTATTTCGAACGGTGAAATGGCAAGTAACCTCAATGAAGTAAAATAGAATCGAAGGATTATTTTCGACTATCCTCGATTCCTCTATGTTACATCGAGGCTACTTGCTTCTGTGCTAATGACACTGACACGGTTGCACACCCCAGGCATTGAATTAAAGCGCTTCTGCATGAAGTTTAACACCCAGTGCCCGGACAACTTTCATGATTGTCTCATAACGAGGTTTAGCGCCGGGGGATAATGCTTTATATAAACTTTCACGACCCAGACCGCTATCTTTAGCCAGTTGCGTCATACCACGCGCACGGGCTACAGTCTTCACGGCAATAATAAACATATCGGGATCAGGATCTTCAAGCGCCTCTGTCAGATAGGCCGCAATGGTTTCTTCATTGTCGAGATAATCAGCTGCGTCAAAGTGGGTAAAATTGGTCATGGTATTAATCCTTTGTTAAAGTAAGAGCCATAGCTATGGCACGCTTGATGTCACGTTTTTGAGTTGATTTATCGCCGCCTGACAACAGCAAATAAACCACTGAATCACGTCGAGTAAAATATAAACGGTAACCTGGCCCATAGTGAATGCGCATTTCATACACGCCTTCGCCAATCGGCTCGCAGTCACCAGAATTACCTTTTGCTGCGCGATCAATGCGTAAGGCAATCTTGGCTTTTGCTACCAGATCTTTCAAGTTAATCAGCCAGCTATTAAATTAGTCAGATTTCAGGAAAATATTCATTAGCTAAATGAATTCATTTAGATACGACCAGTCAAGCTATTGACCATAAATTTTCACAAATTGAAAAATGGAGTTACCTATTTGCTGGATAAAGATGCGTGTTAAATTCATTAAATCAACACCGCTCAGGGCTAAAGAAATAGCTCAATAAGGTATTCATATAAAGTGTGTGGCAACTCAATACCCCCCAACAATCACAACACTACTTCGTCCCCCGCCCTGTTTCTCAACCACAACTTTAGCGCCAATGCGTTCTACCAAAATAGGCACATGGGAGATTACACCGACTTTTCTGCCCAAGGCTTGCAGGGTATCCAGGCTGGCGATGGCTATATCCAGGGTTTCCGGATCAAGGCTGCCGAAGCCTTCGTCGATAAACAGGGATTCAACCTGGGTTCTGTTTGAAGATAGCGATGCCAGTCCCAAGGCCAGCGCCAGCGAGACCAGAAAGCTTTCGCCACCGGACAGGCTGTGTACGCTGCGCACGTCATCAGCCATGTCCCGATCTATAATCTGCAATTCCAGATCACTGCCAGGTACACGCTGCAAGTGATAACGCTTGGCAAAATCTTCAAGATGCTGGTTGCTGTGCGCCAACAAGGCTTCCAAGGTTAAGCTTTGGGCAAAGACCCGAAATTTTGAGCCGTTGCTGGAGCCAATCAATTCATTCAGACTTTCCCATTGTTGCCAGCGGTTTTGTTGCGTTTCCAGTTCAACTTTTAAATGACTGCTGGCGGTGATTTTTTTATCATCTTCCCGAAGCAGAAAAACCTGCTCGTCTCTCAGTGAACTCAAATTTTGTTGTTGCAACTGTAACTCAGCGGCTGTTTGCCGGGCGACTTCTTCGGTTATTTCAACGGCATGATTTTGGTGCCGCTGACAGTCCTCGGTTTTCACTTTTAACAAGGTTGTCGATTCCTGTAAAGCCCGTTCCAAAATCTGCCTATTGGCTTTCTGTTCAGTCAACCACGCTTCATCGTGTTTAAGCAAGTCAGTTAAGTGCTCAAGAGTAATCGCATGTTTTTCCAGTGCCTGATTCAGTGTGGTTAAAGCAGCTTCCCGGTTATTTTGTCTGCGCGTAGTCTCAAGCTGCCAATGTTGTTGCTGTTGTTGAAGGCTTGCCAGCTCTTTTTCAAGTTGCGTGCTGGCATTAACGGCTTGTTGATGAGCCGCTTTGGCGGTGAGCACGGCTTGGTTGATGTGTTGCTCATAATTATCCGCTGACCACTTGGCTCCCGAAGCCAAGCTTGGCAACACCTCATCCCGCTCGGTTGACAAGCTTAGTTTTTCTTGCGTTTTACGCCGGATTTCAGTTTGTTTGTCTTGATAGTGTTGCAGGCATTGTTCCAAAGTTTGCGCAGCCAGTTTTTCTTCATGCTTGATGTCAACCAATGCGGTTGTTGCGATGGCAAGTGCTTGTTCGGTCTGGTGAAATTTTTGCACGTTTGCCTTAAGTTCAGCAAACGAACTGTGTAAATAAACCGGCCAGTTTTCCAGTTGCGCGAACGGTATTTGCAACACCTCGACAATGGCTTGCAGTTGTTTTTCCTGTTGCAAAATAATGGCGCTGCTATGCTGCAAATCAGCTTTGTGCTTGGCGAGTTGCTTACCCAGTTCGGTATAGTCATTTGCTAACTTTTCTGTTTTTAACTGGGTTGCGTCAAACAACGCTTGTGCGGTTTTTAGCTGTTTTTGTAATTCAAGCGCAGCTTTTTCTTGGGTCTTAACAAGCGCCAACGCACTTATCAATTTTTCATTGTGCGTATTGAGTAACGGTAAAAGGGCATTATCGGTCAGTAAGCCAGCGGGTTTATCGGGCAGCGCTAAAGTACGCCACTCCTTGTCTAAGGATTCCAGTTTTGCCTGCGCTTGCGTTAAAGACGTTGCATAATCCCGCCGGGTTTCCAAGGCATGACTAAGCGTTTTATTTAATTCTGCACTGTTTTTAATCAGTGTTTCTTTCTGGCTTTGCAGTTCTTTAACACGACCTGATTGGGCGGTTATCTGCTCATTAAAAAAAGCAGGTAATTTCGCACTCGAATTGTCGGTGCCTTTGAAAGGATGTTCAAGCGCACCACAAACCGGACACGGCTGATCTTTGCTTAATAATTGACGAAATTGTTCGGCGTTTTTATGGGTGGTTGCCTGAAGCAAATCCAGCGCTTTTTTGGCTTCCTCAAGCACCAGTTCGTTATTGAGTTGTTGCTGCGTTGCTGTTTGCAATTGTTCGGTCGCACTACGAATAAGCTGTTCGGTAGCGGTTAGTTTTTCCGTGTCTTGTTTTATCAGCTGTTGCAGTTCCAACGCCTGAGCAGCCAAATTCAAAGCGCCATTTACTGCTTTTACACTGGCTTCAAGCATGTCTTTTTCTTGATACAAAACCTCCAGCGGCTGTTGACTGCCCTGCCCTTTCAGTTGTTCAAGACGGATTTGCTGTTGCTCTTGAAGTTGGTGGTTTTCGTCAATCGCTGTTTTTAAACCCGCTAAAACCGGCTCGGCTTTATTAACCAATGCCTTAAGATTTTCGGACTGCAAAGTATGTTCTGTTTTTTGGATATTAAGCTGTTGATAGCGTTCCAGCTCACCTTGCCAGCGATTCCACTCAGCCGCGATGGGCTTAAGGGCTTGATTATTTTCTAGCCAAGCCGTTAGCTGTGCAAGGTTTGCCGTCTTTTCGGTTTGTTGCTGTAGTAAAGATTGATGTCGTTGCCGGTCAGTTTGCAGCGTCTTATTGAGATTAAGTTCTTCAGCAGCCAACGCATTAATAGCCTGTTGAATAACATCAAGACGGGTATCCAAATCCCGTGCTGTTTTTAATACGGGCTGGGCTTGCTGTTGTTGCAGTTCAGCGGCTTGCAGTTGGTCAAACAAAACCGTCAGTTGAGCCTTGACTGTTTGCAAAGCACTTTCAGCGGTTAGTTGTAATTGGCTGCTATGATTGAGCGTTTTTTCTGCCACCAAATAGTCATCGTTTGCGACTTTATAATGACTTAACAACGGCTGTAACGGCTGCACGGCTTCAACTTTTTGAATCAACAACCGCTCGGCTTCAGCGGCATCCCACACCTGTTGCCGGGCAAGGTGTGCCTCAGTAGCTAACTGCTGTGCTTGCTGGCGTTTTTTAAGCTCGTTATACCAATCAATGATTTTTTGATTACCACTGATTTGCCGATCCAGTTCCGTTAATTGCTGACTGAATTGATCCCGTTGCTGTTCGAGGTTTAAACGGGCATCATTGTCCAACGGAATCAAATTCTGCATAAGACCGGTAATCCGGCTTAAGGCTTCTTTTTCTGTCCTCGCCCGCTCGAACGCTTCGATAGATAACTCGGAATAAATGTCCGTACCGGTTATGCGCTCCAAAAGGCTGGAGCGTTCGTCTTTTTTTGCTTTTAAAAACGCGGCAAAATCGCCTTGCGCCAAAAGTACAGAACGACGAAACTGATCAAAATTAAGGTCAATCAATTCACTGATAGTTTCCAGCGTATTTTTTTTGCCCTGACCAATCCGCTGGCCGCTATCAATCTTGCTTAATATTATTTCCTGCGCCTGCAACCGGCCGCTTGCTTTACCTCTGGCTTTACTCACTTCCCAGCGTGCCCGATAGTGGTGTTTATCTTTGCCGATAAAATCGACTTCAGCATAAGCGGTGCTGGTGCCACGACGCAAAATAGAGCGCACATCATTACTGGTAACGCGCAGGTTTTCATCTTCATCCTTGTGCCCCACCGCAAAACCGTGACCATCCGGCAAGCGCGGCATTTTGTCATAAAGCGCCAAACACAACGCATCCAGAATCGTACTTTTACCGGCACCGGTAGCGCCGGTAATCGCGAACAAACCGGCTTGTTGCAGCGGGCCTTCAGTTAACAAAATCTCAAAGGGTTCAGCCAGACTGGCCAGGTTTTTTCCTCTAATCGCTAAAATACGCATTATTGTTTTGCCCTAAGATTTTCCAACAATTCATTAAATAACGCATTCATGTTTTCGGGGGCTTCCTGGTCAAATTTGTTTTGATAACAGCGCTGAAACACATCCAGCGGTTGCAACTCTTCCAGTCGCTCTTCCATTGTTACATCGGCCAGACTTTTACTGCTACCACTGTAAGCGGTCGATATTTTTAATAAACGCACGGGCAATTTTGAAATCACTTCTTCAACTTGTTGACGCAAACCAGGCTCCGGTTTTTCAAGTTTGATTCTTAATTCAACAAAAGGTCGTTGTTCCAGCGGCAAGTCTTCATCGAAAACCATCAGCTCCAATTGCTCAAGCACATCCAACAATCCGGCAAAATCTTTGCTGTTAGGGATGCGTAACAAATCAATACTGCGGGGAATTTTAAGGGCTACAGTCTCCACCGGCTGACCTTTTTTAATATCCACTTGCAGCACTTGATGCAGATAATGACTTTCATCAAAGGACAACGGAATCGGCGAACCGCTGTAGCGAATATGTTCATTGGCACCGACCGTTTGCGCCAGATGCAAATGGCCTAACGCCACATAAGCAATGTCTTCCGGAAATAATTCAACCGGCAAGGCATGTTGATTGCCACCCAGTATTTTGCGCTCACTCAGTTCTGACACACAGCCATTCACCATGTAACAATGTCCCGTTAAAATCAGTGCTTCATCCTGCGTTGCCTTGGCCTGCAACTCACCAAACAATTGTGCATAAAGCGCTTTAACACCCGAGATTAACGGCTCGTCATCCTGCTCACCGGGTTGCATTGATTCAATACCGCTTGCGACACTCACACCCTCCCTGGCAGTCGGTAAATCGGCATTGCGTAAAAAGGGCATGGCACCGCACCAGACTTTAATATCGCCCGTTGCATTGGTCAGCGGCACCAGCAATCTATCCCAGTTAATAGCGCCGTCCTCACGCACCAAGCCACCGACCACAGTAACACCCAGCGCATTAAGAATGGATGACGGCGCATCCAGACGACTGGCAGAATCATGATTACCGCCGATCAAAACAATATTCAAAGCGGGTAACTGTGTTCTGGCTTTAACCAAAAACTCATACAATTGGGTCTGGGCGGCGGCTGATGGATTGGCTGAATCAAAAATATCACCGGCAACAATCAGCGCATCCGCCTGCTTATTTTGCAGCTCCAGCAGCAACCAGTCCAAAAACCGCTGATGCTCCAGTTGCCGCGATACGCCATGTAAACAATGACCCAAATGCCAATCTGCGGTATGAAATAGTCTTAACATGGTCTTCCTGGTATGGGTATCAATAGATAGCGTGGAAAATTAATTTTATCGGGTAAGGGCAAGATAACAGTAGCACTTGATATAGGCAACCTATAAAGCGAAACGCCCTGATCTTGATTAATGTATCACAAATCAGCTATTAAAAAGCTCGTAAATACTTGCATTAATGTACGACTTATCGTACGATAATTTTTTACAATTTAATGGGTAACTTTTATGCAAACATTAACTGCAAGTGAAGCTCGCGCAAATTTCTATCGCTTGATTGATCAAACGGCGGAGCATCATGAACCAATTACTATCACCGGTAAACGGACTAACGCTGTTTTAGTCTCTGCTGAAGATTGGTCAGCCATACAGGAAACACTTTATTTATTGAGCATACCGAATATGCGTGAAACTATTATGACAGGCATGGCAACAGACATTAAAGGCTGTAGCAAGGAACTTGAATGGTAAGTTGGGCATTGTTTTATACAAAGCAAGCACAAAAAGATGCCAAAAAACTTGCCGCCGCTGGATTAAAAGACAAGGCACTTCAACTGATTGAGATTTTAAAAACTGATCCCTTTCAAAATCCGCCACCCTTTGAGAAACTTGTCGGTAATCTATCTGGTGCGTACTCGCGTCGAATCAATATCCAACACCGTTTAATCTATGAAGTGCTAACCCATGACAAACAAATCAAAGTATTGAGGCTTTGGACGCATTATGAATAGACTCGCGGTAATTATTCTCCCTTTAAAAAAGGGGGGAGAGCAAAGCGAGGTAAAGGCTTTATTGATAGAAACCGATCTACTCGACGATAAGATGTGTTTTTACAAAAACGCCCCTGTTTTTCCAATCTTAAGCGGAATATCCCCATTGCTTAAACTGATCTTGTAAATCCGGATCTTCTTTGAAGGCAAGATAGAATAAATATTCAGAAGCTAAATCTATTTCATTAGGCCAAACAAGGGTGCTATGTTCGACCTTAAAATCTTTGAAGTTAGATTCCTCTTTTAACTCAGAAAAAATCGGCCTTTTATCGTGAAAAATAGTTTCTTTTAGATTTACGATACCTTTCCTGCCGTTATTGAACGTAACGCTAATGCAGTAATTACCGGAATATTTCGCTTCATTTACAGCCAACATTTTTTAACTCTTTAGACCAAAGGTTCAATTTTGTGATAATTTCCTGATTCCTTAATACTATTCCAATTTTCAAGCAAGTCTTCTTGATGTTCTTGTGCCCACTCAACAACTAAGCTCATGACTTTTGATGGTAATTTTCCTTCAATCAGTCCCAAATTATTAATAGCAATTGATGCCTTAAAATCGTTGTATTCGGCATGAAAATGAGGAGGATTATGTTCGTTGAAATACATGTAAATTACAATTCCAAGAAACCTGCTTATTTCCGGCATGATGTTTTCTCTATTGACTATCAAACGTAGAGTTAACCGAGCACTGAACGGAAAGCTGAAAAAAGACAGATTATAACCTCGTTTTGGTTAGGCGCAATGTGAGGATTTTAGAATTGGCCGAATAAATCAATAATTTCCAATTGCTTACAGCGACTAATAAAGTCTCTTAACGCAGTAACAACCGTATCTTCCTTGGTTTTAAAATGCCCCACTATTAAAACCTGTTACTTACCACAATCACAAGACTTTTCGCCTGCAACCAACCGCGCTAGAGGCACACGATATTTTGCAAACACTTTATAAATCAAATCAAACAAGGGTTTTAATACCGGCCAACCGGTAGCGGCCATTAACCATCCCAAACCTACTGCTTTATAGGTTTCACGAAATACGCCCATACCTTTGATAATTTGGCCATCCGGATAAACGCCGTGAATCTCCGCCATTAATTCAGCGTGCGTTTTACCGTAAACAGCCGGATCAAAACCCGCATCGTTAATATCTTTAAAGTCCAGTCGCCCCTGTTTATTTCGAGAATATAACCAGGCCACTTCTTTACTGCAAAGTGGGCATAGACCATCATAAAGCAACGTAAATTCTATTTTATCCATCACATTTGTCTCAGTTTATTAATGGCATCAGCTAAGCGTTCAGCGCCATCAATGGGGTTATTATCGAATACCATCATGTACTTAAACCTGGCACCGGCCTTGGCCTCCCAAAGCTTGCCCAGCTTAAGCTTTAACTCTGAATCAGAATTATCCCGGTCATCGCCTTTGGTTTCTATAAGGATAATTTTGCCGCTGTCGGTTTTGACTATAAAATCCGGGTAGTGATTGATAAAGCCATTAATCCTGAAGCCTTTACCTCTGGACAGGTTTCGGTGCCACCACTGAATCGTGTCAAGATTGGCAAATTCGTTAATGACTCTGGCTTCAAAAAGCCCCATTGCGGCTTCGGTACTATAAAGACTTTTAGGTATGTCCTGCGCATTGGCGGACGGTGTAATGATTTCCGGCAACGTAAAGCCGGGCTGCATCAGAATGGTATCAACATCCAGATAATCAATAAACGTTTTATGGGCATGGATACCGGATAGCGTGTTAATTTTTTGTTTTATTTTTCTGACATAATAAATATCCCGTTCCAGCGCATCACGTATCTGGTTCTCGCTAAAAGTGTCGGTAATTCGACTGATGTAATTTTTTATTTCCGGTTCAGAAATAGGAGTCATGTTGCCAATCAGAGTTGTTAGTCTGGCATTCAAGTTCATCAACTGGCTGTCCCGGTCACCTTTTAAAATGATCAGGTTGTATTTTTTTCGTTCCTCAGGCTTGGCTTTAAAGGACGACACTTTGTATTCCCCTTCATCCACATATTCCAGGTCAAGCCGGTATAACTCCGTTTCAACATCTTCAAAGCTAATCGTGGCATCAGCCTTGCCGAGATTAAAATTCTTTAATAATAAATCTTTCTCAAACAGCTGGGTGGTCTCGTCTTCAATCCAGCCTTGGGATTCGACATGAATAAAAAACTGGGGGATTTTCAACGCCAAAGCATCATCCTTAAAATTACCTTTAAGCTTATGCTTGTTCATTTTATCTTCCAGCTCAATGGGAATATCAACATTCAATGCCTCTCGGGCTTGTTCTTCGTATGTCTTGGTGGCAATAATGGCTTGCTGTGTTAAAGCGTCAACCGCTATTTCACCGGGCGTTCGACTATCGCCGGTGTCATTTTCATCATTGATTACGGCATTAATGACTTCTGGATTAAGTACAAGATCGGCTACCTCGTAAGCCGCTTGATTATCAATCGAACTATTTGACGGGTCTATTGAGGCAGGGTCATAAGCCTGCGTTTTAAAAAGATCATCCGTTTCAGGTGACTGATTTGCTTCCACTACTGCGGGTGTGGTGATGCGATAATCTTTATCAGAAAACCCGGCCCGATTAAGACCTTTAACAATATTTTGTAAGGTTGCGCTAAACAACGAGGAAGCGGTAAAGACATAACTGGTATTTAACAACTCATGACCGTGCTGCTGAACATGCGGCATACGCAGTATTCGGCCAAGAATTTGTTCTACATCGACCGCCGACGATTTATCTGCCAAGGATGCCAAAATATAAGCAAAGGGACAATCCCAACCTTCTTTAAGCGCATTAACCGTAATGATGTAACGTACCGGACAATCACGGCTCATCAAATCAAGACCTTTTAGCTCGTTGATATCCGCTGTTTTAATTTTTATCTGCGCTTCCGGGATACCGGAGTTAATCAACTGCTCTTTGGTTTTCTCGAAGGTGGTCTTGTTTTCGCCGGTACGCGGTTGTGCCTGAAATAAAACAATCGGCCGAATGTATTTTCCGCCGGCGGCTTCCTCTTTAATGGCAATGTCTTCCAGACGTTTCCGCAGGATGATGGCGCTTTCAATGGCTTCATTACGGCTGGGTTGATTTGAAACAATCACCGGCAATTTAACCATGTGCTGCTTTTTAAGTGCCATCGCATCAACATAGCTAATGATGTTACTGTTATTTCTGGGGGTTGCCGTCAGGTCAAAAATAAAATGCGGATTGAGATTAACCAGCATTTCCACCGAAAGTTCGGTTTCGGCATTATGACTTTCATCAACAATGACAATTGGTTCCAAGCCACGAATCACATTAATTAAGGCCGTGGCATCATAGTCCGTAAGTAATAATTCATTTTTATCGACCTCATTAGCGGCAAAGGAGGCCAGATAAGCATTATCCTGAAAGATTTTACGATCTTCCTTGTTCTTGGCTTTTAAACTGCCAAAGCTCATGACAATAATAGACAGTTGCTCACTCACCGTATCCGCCGAAAATCCTGCGCCCATCAGCAGGTCGCGCTTTTCAAAAACTGCCACGCGATTGCTGAAAAGCTGATTGAGTCGTCGCCGATAAGGATGCTCTGCATTATCCAAATGTCGAACGGTTTGCTCAAGAATGGACAGGGACGGCACTAACCAAACCACCAATTTGCTACGCTCAGGATTATGAACAGCCAGCGCATCAAAAATGGCTTTAATGGCATTAACCGCAATAAAGGTTTTACCACCCGCCGTCGGTACTTTGGCGCAGACATGGGGAATACCCGGTACATTATTTTTATAAGCCTCCATACCGGTCACGCCTTTTGCATCCCAATACGCTTTAAAAGCGGTGCCCGGACTGGCATTAACGACCAGTTGAGCTAAATAATCATCCAAATTATCGATGACGCGCTGTTGATAATCTTTTAATTCCATGTTGAGACAACTTTTTCAGGTTAATGACAAACAAAGTACAAACCCGGGCTTGTACTCCACGGCACTTTAGGCCAGATACAGTTTTAATGGGGTGGCAACCGTAGCAATACGCTCAAAATCTTTGTCGCTATTCAATAAAAGGCTACCCACTTTAGTCAGGACAAAAATACCGACGTTAGACCTGACAGGTTTATAAAACCTGTCAGGTCTGTCCCATGTTAAATTGATAGAGGTGTAGGCCGGAATAAGGCCACCCAAGCGTAGCGCGTGGTTGCGTTTCCGGCGCACTCGTACCGGATGCCGGAAACGCTTATTCTCGCTTGCGCTCGAAAAGTCTTATTCCGGCCTACACCTATCAATAGGCATGGATAGTTATTCACGCTTTTATCAATGTTAATTGTAGTTTGCATGGTGTGTGCTCCGAAATTAAAAGCGGGTAATATCGCGGGGTATTTTCTTAAAGATAATACCGTATTTAGTCATAAACGCTTTAGTCAGTAAACACTTGTCGGCATAGATAATGGCGGCTCCCGGCTTGGCTGCACCAAACTTTAATAAGCCGAGAAAATCCAGATCAAGACAGGTCACTTGCTTGGGTTCGTAATAGAATAACCAGGCCGTATCGCTATTGAGTCCCATCAGGTAGGGCGAATAAGCATTTACTTGCGCTGTTTGGTCTTCACTCGGAATCCCTTCACTGTAAGTGACATAGTTGCGTATGACGTCAATGCCAACGGCTTCGTTAAGCGTATCATCCGAGTTAAAAATCGGCTCGCCGACGGTGTAATAAGCAAAGCTGCCACCGAGTCCAGGAACTTGTTTGTTGCCTTCACCATAACCGGACATCACGCGGCGTACACGTTCTGCGGTGATGGTGTCGGCATAGTCTTCCATTTCAATCAGGATAAAACGACGATTACCGCCGTCTTGGGCGTTAAGTTTTAGAACGGCGTGAGCGGTTGTGCCGCTGCCTGCGAAAGAGTCGAGAATAATAGCGTTATTTTTTGTACAAGTGCATAAAGCTTCTTGAATTAATGCCACAGATTTAGGCTGTGGAAAATCCAGCTTACTACTATTTTCAAAAATTTCACCGAATACTCTTTGACCAACTTCAGTTCTAAAATCAGTGTCATTCCAAATAGTAAATAATTTTTTTCGGACTTTTTCGCCTTCTTTAATAGCATACGATTTTCGGCTGACCTCCCATCTTCCTTTAATTTGTTTTGCCGCCAATAAATGACTATCTTGTTTGGCTAAACCGACACCCCAAGTCCAACATCCTTCAAAGCCGTCACTCCATAAGGGCAATAATTCGATATTATATTCATCTGTTTTATCTATACTGACTGTTTTTGATATGGGATTTACATAAAGTGGATAAAATAAATTTGGACGTGTTTGTTTATTAAATTCTCGATGACTATTTCTCAACCCCATAAGACGATAACGACCAAAAGAATCTATGAGTTTGTAATCTTTTAAAACTGCTTCATCATTTTTCTCAACACTAAACGACTCTGCTGGTAATTCTGTTTTACTATAAGCCATTAAATACTCGTGAGATGTACCAAAGTATTTGTCCTGACTTCTTCCTTTTGGATTGCATAAAAGGGTAATGGTGGCAATACGCCTCTTTAACCCAAAAATCTCATCCATTAATAACTTTAATGTCGCCTGTTCATTATCATCAATCGATATAAAAATAACCCCATCCTTAGCCAACAATCGATGCAGCAACTTCAACCTTGGGTACATCATGCACAACCATTTGTCATGTCGTGATAAATCCTCGCCCTCTTTGCCGACCACCTGACCCAGCCATTTTCTGATTTTAGGATCATTTACGGCATCGTTATACGCCCAGCCTTCATTACCGGTGTTGTAAGGCGGATCGATGTAAATACAATTAACCTTACCCTCAAACTCTGGCAACAGACTTTTTAACGCCTCCAGATTGTCGCCATGAATAATCCGGTTATCCGTGCTATTGGCGGGCGAACCGTCAGGCGCGTCAAAACGGCTTTGCTGCTGCAAAACCTTAAAAGGCACGTCATGATGGTGGTTTACAACCTTGTCTTTCCCGACCCAGGTAAGTGTTGGCATGGGTGATTTTTTTCCTTAAGGTAAACTTTAGAGGGTAATGGAATTTGCGTGTTGATTGGAATCAAATCGGAAAATAAAAGATCAGGTAATTGCCTACGGGTTGGCTACGCAAAGCGGTTTTAAGTTCCTCCCGACTAACGCCCAACTTGGAAAGTCTGCCAAGGTCAAGCAACTGTCCTGAATGCGATCAAAAAATTTGTCGGCGTTGTCGGGGCTATCTTGTGCAATAAACCACCAGATTTCTTCAAGGTCGTTTTTGGCTTCTGGCCGTTTTAATAGACGTGGCATTAAATTTCAACTGGCCATTTGTTGCGCAGCAAGCCGCTTGCTTTAATTTCTTCGATATTTAAGGGTGTTGCTTCACCACTGTTTATGCCTTTTTGAATTTCGCTTCTTAATTCTTCAAGCCGTAAATCACGCAACTGATCGCGCTCTTCCAAGAGACGTAAAGCTTCCCGCATAACTTCGCTTACCGAGTTGTAAAGGCCACTTTGTACTTTGCCTTTTACCAGTTCTTCAAAATGAGGGTTTAGGGAAATATTCATGATTTTAACTCCTTCGCTTTGGCTATTGATGATCAATAATAACAAATATTGTTATTGATCGTTTAAATTCTAAAAAATACGGCAGTTATTAGTCGATAGGATATAAATCAAGCTCGGGAATAAATTTAAAGTCTTTGGTATTGAGGGTATAAAGCTCAAGGTCGCGGCTAATAGCCGTTGCCGCTATCAGCATGTCAGGTATTGAGACTTTATGGCTTAATGAATAACGGCGCATCAGCTCTATAAAAAGGGCTGAAATAACTTCATTAAGTCCATAACAGTGACACAACGCGACATGCCGTTCAATTTTGGCAAGTTCTTGTTTGTCCCTTGCGCCATAGAATAATTCGGCTTTAGTAATAATACTGACGCCAATATGAGCTGAACCAATGCGCTGCAAGGTTTGTATGACGGTCGGTTTGGCTTTATAGAATTCAATCAGGATATTGGTGTCGCAAAGTATCATTATTTATTATCCCGCCATGCTTTAGCGCGTATGGATTCCTGAGTGATATCGTCACGATTTTCCCATATCCCTGCACAGTTGAAAAAATCAGTGTCAGACGTTACTTCGTTGACTGCTATTTCTGTTACGTTGGAGCTTGCTTCATCCAATAAAATAACTTTAATTTTTTTTCCGTTCCATGCGTGTTGATTGCCGGGTAAGGTAATCACGCCGTTATGGACGGTCGTTTGAAACTCGACTACATTCATTTTTTTGCCTTTATTGGTTGTAAATTGGCTGTTTCATAGCGACATCATAACAAATTGGCTACTTTAGGGGGGTTGATTTTATTGATTGCGTATTAATTTACTTCCGGCTATTGTTTGAGAAATGGTGCGCGATGCGCACCCTACCCAGCTTTACAATCCTGATCGCTGGTGTGAGAACCGCCTGTTACTTAACATGACGCTGCAATGACTTATCCTATAAAATAACGGCATGAGTTATCACATCATTAGTTTTATATTCGGAGATAAGGTGTTAAAGATTAAAGCGTTATTTTTTACCGGCCTTTTGTTGTCCGGTCTGCTTTCTGAGTGCCTTGCAAGCCCGATTGCAGAACAATGGGCAAAAGTGACTCGACCGACATTTTCCGTTAGCTCTCAGAGCATTGGCACTTATAACGCCGGTTGCATAAGCGGCGCGGTTTCTGTACCGGCTAACGGCACCGGGTATCAACTGATGCGCTTATCAAGAAATCGGGCTTATGGTCATCCGGACTTAAAACAGTTTATTGAAAGCTTGGGGCAAACTGCCGCCCAACAACATTTAGGGTCTTTGTTAATTGGTGATTTAGGACAGCCCCGTGGTGGCCCGACGTTAAGCGGACATCGTAGCCATCAAACCGGACTTGATGTGGATATTTGGTTTTTGCTGTCAAAACAAGCCGCCAGTCGTACCTTGGCATTAAATGAACGCGAAACCTGGAACGCGCCTTCCGTGCTTGCCGGCCAATCGGATGCGATAAATTATACGCAGTGGTCGTTAGCGAATGAAAAGGTACTTGAAGCGGCGGCACGCATGCCTGAAGTCGACCGGATTTTTGTTAATGCCAGTGTTAAACGTGAACTGTGTATCCGACATACTGCGCA
>JBAXXH010000081.1:0-15915 GCA_037127995.1 Methylococcaceae bacterium
AGATTCCACCGGGTGGCCAATACCATTTAATAACGAACTTTAAAATTATTCGAAACTGACATTATTGGCTTGGGTAACTTGCAAAAATATCCCCTGCAAAAGTTGTGTCCGGAAAATTATTGACATAGGAGCTGTGATTTTGACAGACTATTTGTATGACTATAAAAAACCAAAATCGCCGAATTACAGGCAATGCCCGATACAGCTAACATTGATTTTAACCGGCAGGCCTATAAGTCTCAAATCGCTACGAGGGCGTCGCTCCTACGTAGTAGGGGCAAAAAATCTTCTGCCCCTACCAACCCTGCCTCAACAGGCAAGCCTTTGCGCACCACTAACGAGCGACTCTCACTCGTTTCCAGCACGCCCTATCAATCCTTTTTCCTGTTGGCACCTCATAATCGCTTATAATAATTGTATAAAAAACACACACAACTTATTATAACCAGACTGGCACAATAGCTGCTATGTTAAATATAAACACAGCTTCAAATGCAATATCGTTGGTACACCAACGCCCTTTTTATAAAAACACAGGCTACCCGTACTCTCATGAATAGGCTTAATGTATTATTGATTGAAAGCGATCTTGATAATACATTGCTGGCAAACAGCCTTGAAGATCAGGGTTACAAGCTTCTTAAAACCCGGCATACGCCGGCGTTTTTAGCACTTATCAAAGAAATTACCCCGGATATCATTATCTTTAATCTGGATACCCCGTCTAAAAAATTACTGACTGACCTGCAAACGCTTAATAATCAAACTGCGTTACCGGTCATTATGTTTGCCAGTGACGGTAATATCGATACCATTAACCAGGCCATTAAAGCTGACATTAACGCTTTTATAGTCGATGGTCTTGAGTACAAGCGGCTTAACACGATTATTAATGTGGCTATCGCCCGCTTTAAACATCAGCAAGCGCTCAAAAATGCCCTGGAAGATGCGTGCGCAAAACTTGAAGACCGAAAACAAATGGATCGTGCCAAAGCCATTTTAATCAAAACCCAAAACTTTACTGAAGACGAGGCTTACCATACGCTTAGAAAGTTGGCGATGGACAGAAATATTACCTTGGGCGAAATGGCTAAAAATGTGATTGCCATGTCAGAATTGTTTAAATAAAAAAGCCTTAACTCCTGCAAAGAACCATGAAAACCTTTATTAAAGTCACTGAAATATGGATTCCAGACAAAGACCGGACCCAACTGGAATTTGGCTCTGGCTTATATGGCGAGTTAATCGCTTTTAAAGCGGATAGCGAGCATCAAACGTTTGCCTATAATGAAGGCTTGCCTGGAAAGGCTTGGGCAGAAGGCCATCCGATTGTACTGACAAAATTTGAACACTCTTATTTTAAGCGAACTGCTGCCGCAAAAAATGCGGGGCTAACGTGCGGCATTGCCATACCCGTTTTTTCCGGCGACTTTCTCATGGCCGTTGTCGTTTTTTTATGCGGCGATGACGAGGATCATGCGGGGGCTATCGAAGTGTGGTCTACCCAGTCGGCATCGGAAAACAAACTGACCGTGATGGACGGTTATTACGGCACACTGCAACACTTTGAAGCCATTTCAAGACAGTTTAATATCCCTAAAGGTCAAGGACTTGCCGGACTGGCTTGGGAATCGGGCTTGCCCATTCTTATCGATGATATCAGCAAGGCCGATACGTTTATCAGAGCCGGTGACGCAAAAAAGGCAGGCATTAGTATGGGCATTGGCATTCCGGTTTCCGATAATCCCGGACAGCCTTACTTTATGACGTTTCTTTCCGCTAAAGCGACGCCTATTGCCAAACGCATCCAAATTTGGATTCCAGACTCACACGGAAAACAACTTATCTGCCAACAAGGTTATAGTAAAAACAGCAATGATCTGGCGGAAATATTTGAAGCCTTGACGGTTGATAAAGGGGTGGGTGCGCTCGGACGCGTCTGGCTGACCGGAATGCCCGTCATCACGGGCAATCATGAACCTGATTACAACCCGGAACTGGATAGCCTGAGCAGTATGCTGGCCATACCCGTCATAGAAAAAGGCCGATTAAAAGCCATTGTCAGTTTTTTATTTTAAATTAACGCATTAAAACTCAAGCTTCAAGTTTTTAATGCTTGATTTCGGGGATTTCAGCGATAACAAACAATAGGCGTAGGCCGGAATAAGACCACCCAAGCGGAGCGCGTGGTGGCGTTTCCGGCACTATCGTATCGGATGCCGGAAACGCTTATTCTCGCTTCCGCTCGAAAAGTCTTATTCCGGCCTACAAGGTTTCTGTGGCACTCACATCTACCATCGACATGCATTAGCGTAAATGCTCGGGGTTATCAACGGTCTATAAAGTCAAGAAGCTTGGAGATCAAGTAAAAGGGTTCTTATTTGGTGCAAATGCGCACATTACTAGAGCGCACTAATCAACTTTCGCTGATCCTGAAGATGACCATCAACACACCGACCCTCATAAAATATGATACAACCAACTGGTTTTATTGATTTATTTTAATAATAAAAACTTATTTATTTTTTTGGCACAGCCTGTGCTTTAAGATTATCAGAGGTTCCAAAGCAGGAACCACCGTTTACCGCTCAACGTTGAGCACCAGACAAAGGCGTCGACTAAATCCAAGTGTTGTTATTAACACCTGGGTTTGCGACGCTTTTTTTTGCCTTGAATATCTGCATAGGATAAAGCCCCCATGAAAAAACCTGGAAAACTGACCCTTAAAAAACTGGTTACAGCACTGTCAACGGTAGCCGCCATTACCACCTTAAGCTTTGCATCCTGCGTAGGTGCCGTTGAAAAACTGGAAAAAGAAAGCCTGAAATTAGGCTTTATCAAATTAACCGATATGGCACCGTTAGCCGTCGCTTTTGAAAAAGGCTATTTTGAAGACGAAGGTCTTTCTGTACAACTGGAAGCCCAAGCCAACTGGAAGGTTTTATTGGACCGGGTTATTAATGGCGAGCTGGATGGCGCGCACATGCTGGCAACATTGCCGTTTGGAACCGCTATTGGCTATGGCACTAAAGCGGACATTATCAGCGCTTTCACAATGACTTTAAATGGCGATGCCATTACCGTATCCAATGATGTCTGGACACAAATGAAACCGCAAGTACCCATGAAAGACGGCAAACCGGTACATCCGGTTAAAGCGGACGCCTTAAAACCGGTGCTTGAAAAGTACAAAAATGCAGGCAAACCTTTTAATATGGCGATGACCTTTCCGGTGGGCACCCATAATATGAAACTACGTTACTGGTTGGCAGCGGGCGGTATTAAGCCGGGATATTATGCGCCGCCTGAAGACACGTCCGGCCAGATTGATGCCGAAGCCATGCTGTCAGTAACGCCTCCGCCACAAATGCCATCGACCATGGATTCAGGCACTATTGTAGGTTATTGCGTCGGCGAACCCTGGAATCAGCAAGCCGTTTTTAAAGGTATCGGTGTCCCGGTTATCAGCGATTATGAGCTGATGAAAAATACCCCGGAAAAAATATTTGGGGTGACCAAAGAATGGTCGGATAAAAACCCCAACACCCACTTAGCGGTCATCAAAGCCTTGATTCGTGCATCACTGTGGCTGGATGCAGAGAACAATAAAAATCGTAATGAAGGCGTAGAAATGCTGTCGCAAAAACAGTATGTTGGCGCTGACTATGACGTTATCGCCAACAGTATGAATGGCACTTTTGAATACGAAAAAGGTGACAAACGCGCCCTGCCTGATTTCAATGTTTTCTCACGTTATAACGGCTCTTATCCCTATTACAGCGATGCAGTATGGAGCCTGACCCAAATGCGACGCTGGGGACAAATCAACGAACAAAAACCGGATGCCTGGTATATGGAAATTGCCAAACAAGTTTACCGTCCTGATATTTTCATGACTGCCGCCAAGGCATTGATTGCAGAAGGCAAAGCCAAGGCCGGTGATTTTCCTTCCGATAAAGAAACCGGCTTTAAAGCACCCAGCGCCGATTTTATTGACGGCATTGTTTATGACGGCAACAAACCCAATGAATATCTGACTAAATTTACCATTGGCCTGAAAGGCAAACAGAAAGTAACCGGCGGCAAGGTGGTTGATTAAGGCTGGAATTGTTGGGCAACCGCAAGGGATTACCCCTACGAGCAGATCCTTGCGGACATTAACAGATGATTTATTGCCAAAGCGCACATTGAGGTAAAAAATGAATAACCAATTGATCAAATTTTTTAACATAACCGGTTTAACCTGGTTTGTACCTTTCGTAAAAATAGCAGCGGGTGAAAACGCTGCCCAACAAATTCGCCAACTATTTTTGATTATGGGTGTGCCCATTATCGCCTTTACGTTGTTTCTGGGGCTTTGGAGCTTTTCTGCCTCCAAAGTCAACACCAGTCTGGGCGCTATCCCCGGCCCTGTTGCGGTTTGGCATGAGGCCGGCGGCTTGTTGGATGAGCATTTTGCCGAAAAAGACAAAGAAGTTAAGTTTTATCAACACCAGCAAGAACGCAATGACCAGGCACTGGCAGAAAATCCGGAGGCTGTTATTAAGTCCCGTCCTTATAACGGTCAAGCCACTTATCTGGATAAAATTTTTACCAGTCTTTACACGGTTTTTGCCGGCTTTGTCATTGCCACGCTAATCGCCGTGCCACTGGGTCTTTTATGCGGAATGAGTCCGGTGGTCAACACGGCCATCAATCCGCTGATTCAAATTTTTAAACCGGTCTCGCCGTTGGCTTGGCTGCCTATTGTAACGTTGGTGGTCAGTGCGGTTTATGTAACCACCGAAGACTCATGGTTTGAAAAATCTTTTCTAACCTCGGCCATTACGGTAACACTGTGTTCGCTTTGGCCCACCTTAATTAATACGGCCGTCGGCGTATCATCTATTGATAAAGATTTGGTCAACGTGGGCAAAGTGTTACGTCTTAACTGGTTTACCCAAATCAAAAAAATCATTTTACCGTCGGCCTTACCTTATATTTTTACCGGCATGCGCTTATCACTCGGCGTGGGCTGGATGGTATTAATTGCCGCAGAAATGCTGGCACAAAATCCGGGACTTGGAAAGTTCGTCTGGGATGAATTTCAAAACGGCAGCTCAAATTCCTTGGGACGAATCATGGTGGCGGTATTCACCATCGGCATCATCGGTTTTATTCTGGATCGAATCATGCAGTCGTTTCAAAAAGTATTCTCTTTCGGTAATGATATCTAATCAGGAGCCTGTGATGCCAGCCACAAAACTTAAAGTCGTTGCGATTAACGAGGCCAATGAAAAGCCGTCAAATGACCCTTATCTGCCATTGGTGGAATTAAAGGATGTTTGTATCGCTTATGGTGAAACATCAATCCTTAAAAATATCAATTTAACGGTTAAAAAAGGTGAGTTTATCGCCATTGTCGGTTTTTCCGGCAGCGGTAAAACCACCCTGATTTCAGCCATTGCCGGTTTAATTACGGCCAACAGCGGTGAGGTGTTAAAACAGGGCAAGCCGATTACGGCACCCGGCCCTGACCGTGGCGTGGTGTTTCAAAACTATTCACTAATGCCGTGGCTAACGGTTTATGAAAACGTAGCCTTGGCCGTTGATGAAATTTTTAAACACTGGCCTGCCGCACAACGCAAGGCGCACACAGAAAAATATGTGCGCATGGTTAATCTGGGCGCAGCCATGACTAAAAAACCGGCTGAATTATCAGGCGGTATGCGCCAACGGGTTAACGTGGCTCGCGCTCTAGCGGCCAATCCGGATATTTTGTTGCTGGATGAACCGCTCAGCGCCCTGGATGCGTTAACGCGCGGTAACTTGCAGGATGAAATTTTGCAAATCTGGGAACAGGAAAAGAAAACCGTCATCATGATTACCAATGATGTCGATGAAGCCATCTATATGGCTGACCGTGTTATTGCCTTAAACCCTGGCCCCAATGCAACTTTTGGCCCTGACTTTCCTGTCAATATCGCACGTCCGCGCGATAGAACCGCCTTAAACCATAACGAAGACTTTAAAAAATTGCGTGCCGAAATCACCCAATATCTGATGGCTATCGGCATTGAAAAAACCGGAAACTCGGTCACGGATATCATCACCTTACCCAAGGTACTGCCTAATACCAGTAACGATTGGAAAATAGACAGCGCCTTATTAAAACCCGGTAAAGATGATCTGGGCAGACCCCGTTATCTGGAGTTTTCACAGTTATCAAAAATTTACCCGACACCCGATGGTAACAGCACCGTTAAAGTCGTTGACGGCTTTGACCTGAAAATGAAAAAGGGCGAGTTTGTGTCGATTATCGGCCATTCCGGTTGCGGCAAGTCCACGGTTTTATCTATGACCGCCGGCTTAAACAGTATTTCCGAAGGCGGTATTGTACTCGACAACCGTGAAATTGATGGTGCAGGCCCTGATCGTGGCGTGGTATTTCAGGCACCCAGCCTGTTTCCCTGGCTGACCGCGTTTGAAAATGTCACCTTGGGTGTTGATAAAGTCTACCCTCATGCCACAAAAGCGGAACGTAACGATATTGTTGAATATTATCTTAATCGTGTCGGCTTGGGCGATGCCTTGCATAAAAAAGCGGGCGACATGTCCAATGGTATGCGTCAACGGGTCGGTATTGCCCGCGCCTTTGCCCTGTCCCCCAAACTGCTGCTGCTGGATGAACCTTTCGGTATGCTGGATTCGTTAACGCGCTGGGAGTTGCAGGAAGTGTTAATGGAAGTATGGGAACGCACGCATGTGACCGCTATCGTCGTGACCCATGATGTGGACGAAGCCATTTTATTGGCCGACCGTGTCGTGATGATGACCAACGGGCCTCATGCAAAAATCGGCAAAATAGAACTCATTGATTTGCCAAGACCGCGCACTCGCAAAGCGCTGCTTGCCCATCCTGATTATTACAAATACCGGGAAAGTTTACTGACTTTTTTGGCCGAATGCGACCACACACATTAGCGCTAAGCTAATTATAAAATCGCCATTAAGAAAACTATTTCCAGGTTTCAGAACCCTGAAACCAAACCTTATTATCCAGGAAGACATTATGCCCAAAATTAAAAGCAAAATTCCGTTATCTGCGGCACTGTTGACATTATCCGTAACCAGTCATTCGGCAATCGCGGGCGTTACCCAAGACGTTGAAGATGCACTTAACTTTTATCATTACGGTAAAAACGGGGCGGTAAAGATTGATCTCAACACGCGCTTTGAAAACGTCAATCAGGATAACGTCAGAAGCCCTTTACTTAATGGTGCACCTGCCGCAAAACAGCCTGTTACGGCCAATGCCGTCACAACACGCTTGCGACTGGGTCTGCTTTCACCGGTATTTCACGGCCTGCAAGGTTACGCAGAATACCAGGGCGTCTATGCCATGGACTCTGATTACAACAGTACGCGTAACGATAAAACCGGCTACTCAAAAGTTGTCGATCCTTACGAAAGTGAACTCGATCAACTATGGATCAGTTATGCAGGTATCGCGGATACCGTCATTAAGGGCGGTCGGCAAGTCATCCAGTTTGATGACCAGCGTTTTATCGGTAACGTGGGCTGGCGGCAAATGCAACAAACCTTTGACTCGGTTCTGATTACCCACAACAATCAACAGTTGTTCGGTTTGACCGTTAATGCCGGGTATATCGGCCGGGTAAAAACGATTACGACTACCACCGAAAGCGTGACCGCACCGATACTCAATGTCAATTATAAACTGGGTGATTACGGCAACATGGTCGGCTATGGCTATTGGCTTGATTATACAGACCCCGGCGCGAATGCCGACTATTTCAAGTCGAGCCAGACTTACGGGCTGCGCCTGACCAATTATCAAAAACAGGGCGACTCGTTCAAATTAAGCGACAACTACGGTCTGCAGTACACGGCAGAATGGAGCAGCCAATCTAATTACCAGAGCAACCCAAATAACTATACGGTCAACCGCTACAATCTGATGGGCGGATTTACCGCTTATATGTTCACTTTTCAAGGCGCAATTGAACAACTTGACGGCGTTGGCAAAAATAAGGCTTTTCAAACTCCGCTGGGTACAAACTTTGCCTTTCAGGGCTGGGCTGATCAATTTCTGACCACACCTGACAATGGTATTCGGGATGTGTTCGGCACAGTCACGACCAGCCTGTATCGCGGGGAAGTCGCCTTAACCGGGGTTTACCATGATTTTTTCGATGATACCGGCAGTATTCATTATGGTCAGGAATGGGACTTTTTAGCGTCCAAGAAATTTGGCAAACACTATACGCTGTTAACGAGATACGCTTATTACAATGCCGATCAATACAGTACCGATACCCAAAAAATCTGGGTGCAGGGCAATATAAATTTCTAAATGCCCAGCCGGTTACAAACGCTTGAGCATCAAAATTATTGAGGTGGGTTATGAATATTAAAAAAACACTGGTCGTCATTGGCAACGGCATGGTTGGGCAGCATTTTTTGGCCAACCTGGTTGCCAGTCCCGCTAACGAAGATTATGAAATCGTTACTTTTTGTGAAGAACCCAGACCGGCTTATGACCGGGTTCATCTATCCGCATTTTTTTCCGGTACAACTGCCGAAGATTTGTCACTGGTTGAACCCGGCTTTTTCGAGCAACACGGCATCACTATTTATTTGGGTGATAAAGCCGTTAAAATTTGTCGCGAGTCTAAAACCGTCGTTTCAGAAAAAGGCATCACTATCCGTTACGACAAACTGGTGCTGGCAACGGGGTCTTTCCCTTTTGTACCGCCTGTGCCAGGGCATGATCGGGCGCAGTGTTTGGTTTATCGCACCATTGAAGATCTTGAAGCCATGGCGGCAGCAGCTCAAAACGGTAAAGTAGGCGTGGTGGTCGGCGGTGGCTTGTTAGGTCTGGAAGCCGCCAAGGCATTACAGGATTTAGGTTTACAAACCCACGTTGTAGAATTTGCCCCGCGCTTGATGGCGGTTCAACTGGATGAAGCCGGTGGCACCATGTTAAGGCGCAAGATCGAAAATTTGGGCGTAACGGTACATACCGGCAAAAACACCAGCCTTATTACTGACGGTGATCAGTGTGTGAATAAAATGTGCTTTGCCGATGGCGAAGAACTGGAAACCGACATTGTGCTGTTCTCGGCAGGTATTCGTCCGCGTGATGATATTGCACGTGCCTGCGCTCTGGACGTTGGCCCGCGTGGCGGCATCGTTATTAATAATCAATGCCTTACCTCAGACCCTGATATTTATGCCATTGGTGAATGCGCCCTCTGGAATGGGATGATCTATGGCTTGGTCGCTCCCGGTTATGCGATGGCCCGAACTGTGGTTGCTGATCTGGCGGGCAATACCTCCAGTTTTACTGGCGCGGATATGAGCACAAAATTAAAACTGATGGGCGTTGATGTTGCCAGTATCGGTGATGCTCATGCAAAAACCCAGGGCGCACTAGTTTATACCTATCAAAACGGCGACAGTGAAGTCTATAAACGACTGGTGGTTAGTCAAGATAAAAAGCAGTTACTGGGGGCAGTCTTGGTGGGTGATGCTTCCGGTTACGGCACCTTATTGCAATATTGCTTGAACGGCATTGAGTTGCCGGAAAACCCTGACGCACTGATTTTGCCCAGTCGTTCTGATGAATCGGTCGGTTTAGGCCCGGATGCGCTGCCGATGTCTGCCCAAATCTGTTCGTGTTTCGATGTTACTAAAGGCGCGGTTTGTTTGGCGATTGAAACAGGCTGCACCACTATCGATGCCTTAAAAACGGAAACCAAGGCGTCAACCGGCTGCGGCGGCTGTTCAGCCTTGTTAAAATCAGTCATGAACTCGGAACTGGCAAAACAGGGCTTTGAAGTCAATACAGATATTTGCGAACATTTTGCCTATACCCGTCAGGATTTGTCCAACCTGGTACGGGTAGAAGAAATCAAAACTTTTGCCGAGTTACTGGAAAAACATGGCAAAGGTCGGGGTTGTGAGATTTGTAAACCCGCCGTCGGTTCTATTCTGGCCTCTTACTGGAATGACTTTGTGCTAAAAACAGAGCACTTGGGGCTTCAGGACACCAACGATAACTTTTTGGCCAATATGCAAAAAGATGGCACTTATTCAGTGGTGCCACGTATCGCCGGCGGTGAAATCAGTCCGGATATGCTGATTGCTTTGGGCATGGTGGGCAAAAAATACAATCTTTACACCAAAATAACCGGAGGTCAACGCGTCGATCTTTTTGGTGCGCGGGTCGATCAATTACCGCCTATCTGGAAAGAACTTATCGATGCAGGTTTTGAATCGGGCCATGCCTATGGCAAATCGTTACGCACCGTTAAATCCTGTGTCGGGAGTAATTGGTGTCGCTATGGTCTCGATGACAGTGTCGGTCTGGCCATAGAACTGGAGAACCGTTATAAAGGTTTGCGCTCACCGCATAAAATCAAATTTGCCGTGTCCGGTTGTACCCGTGAATGCGCAGAAGCACAGAGTAAAGATGTCGGTATTATCGCGACAGAAAGCGGCTGGAATTTATATGTCTGCGGCAATGGCGGCATGAAACCACGCCATGGCGATTTATTCGCCACCAGTCTGGATAAAGAAACCCTGATTAAATACATCGACCGTTTTTTAAGTTTCTACGTACGCACTGCCGACCGGTTGCAACGTACCTCGGTGTGGATGGAAAATATGGAAGGCGGGCTGGATTATTTAAAATCCGTCGTCATTGACGACAAACTGGAATTGTGTGAGCAACTGGAACAACAAATGCAGCAGGTCATTGATACCTATCAATGTGAATGGCTTACCACGATTAATGATGAATCCAAATTAAAACGCTTCCGTCACTTTATTAATAGTGACCAACCGGATGAGCAAGTGGTATTTGTCGAAGAACGCGGACAAATTCGGCCCGCTGATGAAAATGAGCGGAAACATTTTAAAATCATGGAGGTGGCGTGATGTCCCGCTGGCAAGCTGTGTGTACGATTGATGACTTGCAACCGGACTCCGGCATTTGCGCCCTGATTGAAGGCCAACAGGTCGCACTTTTTTATATGCCCAAAGAAGCCGCCGTTTATGCCCTTAATAATTACGATCCTTTTGGCGGTGCCAATGTATTATCAAGAGGTTTAATCGGCGACATTAAAGGTCAACCGGTAGTTTCGTCACCGTTATACAAACAGCATTTCAATCTGGAAACGGGGGTCTGTCTTGAAGATGAAACGGTAACGATACCCGCCTACCCTGTTCGTATAGAAAACGGCAGCGTTCAAGTCCGTATTGCCCATGCTTAGCCTGGTCGTTATCGGTAACGGCATGGCCGGTATACGTACCGTAGAAGAACTGCTAACGGCCGCGCCGGGTAAATACAACATTACCGTCTTTGGCGCAGAACCTTACGGCAATTACAATCGCATTATGCTGTCATCGGTATTGTGCGGCGAGAAAACCCTTGATGATATTTTTATCAATAACCGTCAGTGGTATAGCGACAACGGTATAACACTCCATGCGGGCGCGGATAAAACGGTGGTGCGCATAGACCGGAAAAGCCGAAAAGTTTATGCGCAGGACGGCACCGTTGTGGATTATGACCGACTGTTGATTGCGACGGGATCTAAAGCGGTGATCGCCGCCATTCCAGGCAATGACTTGGAAGGCGTTATCAGTTTTCGTGATATTGTCGACGTCAACAAAATGCTGACTTACAGTAAAAGCCATAACAAAGCCGTAGTGCTGGGCGGTGGTTTATTAGGTCTGGAAGCGGCTAACGGACTGGCTGTAAGAGGCATGGACGTTACCGTGATTCATAACAATGACGTTTTGCTTAATCGGCAAATGGATCAACAAGCAGGTAAAATGCTCCAGAAAGAACTGGAGCAACGCCATTTAAAATTTAAGATGGCCGCCAAAACCCGGCAGTTAATCGGCGATGAAAACGGCCACATCACAGCCGTTCTTTTTGAAGACGGCAGCGAACTGGCCTGTGACCTGTTTATTATGGCAATCGGTGTTCGTCCCCATATAACACTGGCTCAAGAAGCGGGGTTATATTGTGAAAGAGGGATTGTGGTCAATGATACGATGCAAAGTTACGACCCCCGTATTTATGCCGTCGGTGAATGTATCCAACATCGCGGCGATACCTTTGGACTGGTCGCGCCGTTGTTTGAACAAGCCAAAGTATGCGCCAATCATTTAAGTGCTCATGGTGTCGCCGAATACATCACCTTGCCTACGGCCACCAAACTCAAAGTGACCGGGATTAATTTATTTTCTGTCGGTGATTTTATGGGCGATGACAGCTGCGAAAGCATTCATTTTACCGATGCTGCATTGGGCATCTACAAAAAACTGGTCATAAAAGCCAACAAACTAATCGGTGCCGTCCTTTATGGCGACACGATTGATGGTAGTTGGTATCAGGAATTGCTGGAGAAAGAAACACCTGTTGCTGACATAAGGGACAGGCTGATTTTTGGCAGGATAACTTAAAACATTGCACCACGAAATTACTTAAAACATTGCACCACGAAGACACGAAGAACACGAAAAAAAGCAACACGGTAACCACCTGATGCCGTTAAAAAATAGCACACCGATGACACGAATTTGACTGATAGACACGGATAAATAATTTCTATGTCAACAGATACCATCCCTTCAAGGGATGTTATCTGTATGAGCTTAAGCAATACGTAGAAAATACCCCCCAATAACCAGCCTAGTTCCCACGCTACGGCGTGGGAATTATCCGGCAACGCTCCAGCGTTGCGTGACGCAGGAGCGTCACTTGCGGCATTCCCACGCCGGAACGTGGGAACGATAGAGGGGGGGTTATTTATTGCGAGTTACCTTACAGCGACGCGAATTGGAAATTTAATTTCTGAAAGTCTATAGATACGGATAAGGCCAGTTTCTCAATCTTATAAATAATTAAGTTTTTCAACTGAAAATAAAATCCGTTGAAATCCGTATAATCCGTGTCATCCGTGTTCTATGAATGCTTATGTACTATTTGCCTACCCCACGAGATTTTTAATGAATAACACCATAAAAACCACCTGCCCTTACTGCGGCGTAGGCTGCGGCATTAGCGCATTAGTCGGCAAACAAGATCATCAGGTTACTATCAGTGGCGATTCGTCACATCCAGCCAATTTTGGTCGTCTTTGCTCAAAAGGCTCGGCACTCGGAGAAACGGTAGAACTGAAGGGTCGGCTACTGCAACCCAAAATCGATGGTCGTGATGTCAGTTGGACTGAAGCGCTGGATTTGGTTGCCGACACGTTTATTAAAACCATTGAAAAATACGGCCCTGATGCCGTGGCTATTTATGGTTCAGGACAACTGTTAACCGAAGACTATTATGTCGCCAACAAACTGATGAAAGGTTTTATCGGTAGCGGCAACATGGATACCAATAGCCGTTTGTGCATGTCATCTTCGGTGGCGGGACATAAACGGGCTTTCGGTTCTGATACCGTGCCGGGTTGTTATGATGATTTTGAACAGGCCGAAATGATTGTACTGATCGGCTCCAATGCGGCGTGGTGTCATCCCGTCAGTTTTCAGCGCATCCGGGCGGCAAAAGAAACCAATCCCGACTTAAAAATTGTAGTTATTGATCCTCGTCGCACCTCAACTTGCGACATCGCAGACCTCCATTTAGCCGTTGCCAGCGGTAGCGATGCCATTTTATTTAACGGACTGCTCCATTTTTTAAACCGGCAAAACGTTCTTAATAAAACCTATATCGACGCCCATACCGAAGGTTTTTCCGAAGCCCTTAAAGCCGCCGGCAGCCATTCTATCGAACAAATTGCCGCGCAATGTCTTGTCACGGTAGAAGACTTACACTGTTTTTATCAGTGGTTTGCAGGTCATGAAAAAGTCATGAGCCTGTACAGTCAAGGCATCAATCAATCGTCATCGGGTACGGATAAAGTCAATGCCATTATCAATTGCCATCTCGCTACCGGACGGATTGGCAAACCCGGTATGGGGCCCTTTTCTTTGACCGGCCAACCCAATGCCATGGGCGGAAGAGAAGTGGGTGGTTTAGCGCATCAACTGGCCGCACATATCGATTTTTCAAATAGCGAGGATATAGACCGGGTAGCACGATTTTGGGGAACGGAGACGATTGCCACCCAACCAGGACTGGCAGCTGTCGACTTATTTGATGCCATTGATGACGGCAAAGTAAAAGCCGTTTGGATTATGGGGACTAATCCGGTGGTCAGTATGCCTAACGCCAACAAAGTAAAACACGCGTTGCAACACTGCGATTTTGTCGTCGTTTCAGATTGCATTGCCAACACCGACACTACGGCGTTGGCGCATGTTTTATTACCCGCGCAAGGCTGGAGTGAAAAAGACGGCACCGTCACCAATTCTGAACGGCGCATTTCTCGCCAACGCGCTTTATTTAAGTCTTCAGGTGATGCAAAACCGGACTGGTGGATTATCACTCAAGTCGCCAGGCGCATGGGTTTTAAACAGGCTTTTTCTTACCAAAATGCCAGTGAAATTTTTCGTGAACACGCAGCGCTTTCAGGTTTTGAAAATAACCCCCAACAAGGCCTGCGTGATTTTGACATATCTGCATTCTCTAAAATCAGTCAGCACGATTATGACCAACTACAACCCGTTCAATGGCCGGTTAATCAGACCTATCCGCAAGGCAGAGCGCGTTTTTTTGAGGACGGACAATTCTTTACCCGATCCGGCAAGGCACAGTTTATTGCCATAGAGCCACGTTCTCCCGTCAATCTGCCGGATAAAAATTACCCGCTGATCTTAAATACCGGCCGCTTGCGTGACCAATGGCATACCATGACCCGCACCGCCATTGCCGCCAAATTAAATCAATACAAACCCGAACCTTTTGTCGACGTGCATCCGCTCGATTCCCTGCACTACAAACTGCTGCCCAACACCTTGGCCGTCATTGAAAGCCGGTGGGGATCAATGATTGCGCGTGTACAGATTACCGACAACCAACAACAAGGCAACGTGTTTGTACCCATACACTGGACTGAACAATACGCCAGCCAAGGCCGCATGGGTGCCTTAGTTAATCCCGTTGTTGACCTCGTCTCCAAACAACCGGAAAGCAAACACACGCCCGTCAACATCAAGACTTATCAACCGGTTTGGCAGGGCTTTATCTTGTCGCGCCGAGAACTGACCATTACCGAAGCTGACTATCGGGTCAAAATAAAAGGCGAGCAGTTTTACCGTTATGAACTGGCAGGGAAAACCCTGCCTGAGGACTGGCACAACTGTGTCCAAAAAAACATGGACTGCACAACTGTCACAAGTTCTCAGTGGCAAGAATACCAAGATGCCGGCAAAGGCAATTACCGGGCGGCACAAATTATCAACAATCAACTGGAAACCGTCATTTTTATCGCTGCCGATAACGACCTTCCAGAGCGCAACTGGTTAACCGGCCTGTTTGCAAAAACACAATTAGAGACACCGGAACGAATGGCATTACTGACCGGCAGACCGCCGTTGGGTGTGCCCGATGTCGGCACCATCGTCTGCGCCTGCTTTAACATCGGTGAAAAAACCATACGGACAGCCATCAAGGAAAAAGGTCTAAAAACCCATCAGGAAGTAGGCGTTTGTCTTAAAGCAGGCACCAACTGCGGATCGTGCGTACCCGAGATTAAAGCCTTGCTGTAGTCCAAAAAACCTTGAAAGATTACCAACACGGTAGGGGTAGAAAATTTTCTACCCTTTAAAGACACAATCTATTTTTGGATCAATGGCGTGGCGCATGAGGAATTAATTAATCAAAAATATTTAATCGTTTAATTCTAAAGTGTCCCTGCTTTACTGGCAATAAAAAAACCACACACTTAGATCGGGTCGAGATAACGGGATTGCGCCCGTTATCCCTCCCACACCACCGGACAT
>JBAXXH010000082.1:0-15593 GCA_037127995.1 Methylococcaceae bacterium
CATTCGTAATCTATTGTTTTTTAGGGTGGCTTGAGATGCTCTGAATTGCTGCTGCCCGGTGTGCAAATCATGATATTAAAGGCAAAGCCGTTCAGCCACCGTTAAGGCTAAAAACAGTCTAATACCTGCAACTCGAAAAAGGCTATTTTGTTGTAAATAGATGCCTTTCTTGTGTTGGCATTATATTGACCTTGAATTTTTCGGGAAAAAAACCTAAACAACATCTTAATAAAAAAGGACACGACTTATGACAACTAAAGCAATAATAGCGGCTAGTTTATTAGTTACTTTGGCATTATTGGCAGGCTGTAACAAAGCAGAAGAACCCGCAGCAACATCTGCTGCGCCAGAATCTGCTCCAAGCACTATAGCCGCACCCGCTATAGCAACACCAACTCCTGCTGAAGCGCCTGCTGCAAAGTAATATAAGTTCTGCCAGCTCCTGATTAAGGGCGGTGTTTTAAAAGCTCTGGTTTTCTCTGCAATGGAGAGCCAGAGCTTATTCCCGGACAGAAATCCAAAAAGCAGTAACCCGCAAAAAATATCCCCCCATCATTTCCAGGCTTGGCCGTCATTAGCCGATAGTCAAGATATTAAAGATAAGCGTACCCAAGTGTTAGCCCTTGACGGATCTATAGCCAGTCGCTGATACACTCTGAACGGTCATAAATGCAGAAACGCGATTTAGTGACGGCTCCAAAGTAAAAAATAACCCCCTTAAAAGATGGTTGTTGCTAAAAAACAAATCCGATTTAAGTTGGTTTGCCCTTAAAAAACCACAAAAAACCTGATGGTGCGATTGTTTTTTGGAAAATTAACAAACCAACCCCTTTATTTGTTGCTTTGTAACAAAAATATAACCGCGCTGTCATAAAACTGTCACATTTCTCGCTTATCCTTGCCTCAGTATTTTTTAATTACCGAGAGCAACACATGAAATTCTCTAAACTAACGTTGGCGATTGCAGCCACATTAAGCGTAAGCGCATCATTCAATGCTTTTGCTATTGAATTGTATGTTGATACCAAAACCAAGCAAATATATGCAGAACCCGGCCGTGGCCGTGAACTCATGGGTTCTTTCCAAAAAGTAGATGATGCTCCGGCAAAAACAGTTGCTCCCGCAGCCCCTGCTGAAATATCCGCGATGAAACAGGATTTGGAGCTAAAAACCAACGAAATCAAGGCGCTTCAAGAACATGCTGCTGAAGCTTCTGGCCCTACTGTTGCTCATGTTAAGCTTGATGATGGCATCCATTTTGCGACTAAAGATGGTAACTTTACAGCAGCGATTAACGGACGCATGCAAGTAGATTCACAGTCCAATATCAATCAGGGCTTAAATAATGATTTTTTAACCGGATCTACCGTAGCTGCTGGCGGCGGATCTTTGCCAGCAACATTAAATGATGGCGCAACACTACGTCGTGCCCGTTTGGGACTTGAAGGTACTTTTTTCAAAAATACCGGCTATAAATTTGAGTATGATTTCGCTCGAGGCAATGGCTCCACTGCCAGTGGAATTACAGATGCATATATTAGCTATGCTTTTACCAAGCCTTTTCAAGTTAAGTTTGGTGCATTTAAAGAACCGTTCAGCTTGGAAGAGGCGACCAGTAACCGTTACACCACGTTCATTGAACGTAACATGGCTGTCAATACCTTCGTAGACAACTTTAATACTTATAAAGTGGGTGTCGGTGCCTTCTACTCGCAAGATCGCTGGCAAGCGGCAACGTCCTTGCAAACTGAAGGTATTGGTGCCTACAGTAACATGACCAGTGCAACAGGAGCTCAAGGCGGCGTCAATCGTAGTGGCGGTGCCGGCGATACCGGCTGGGAAGTTAACGCCAGGGTAACAGGTATGCCGTGGATGGAAAGTAAAACAAAATTTTGGCATTTGGGTGGCTCGGGATCGTATATTAACGTCAACAACAATTACACGTCTAATGGCATGTACAATAACGGAGGTCTAATTTTCGCCAACGGTATTGGCAACAACGTAGACCGTAGTGCCATATTAAATACGGGTAATTTGACGTCAGGTCAACAAGGTCTTGCCACATCAACTCAGGCAAACTCCTTTACCCGCTTCGGTGCAGAAACTGCCGTGGTTTATGGGCCGTTTTCAGCTCAAAGCGAATATATACAAGCCAATATTTCAGGCCCCGGTTATCACAACCCATCTCTGAACGGTTACTACGGCTATATGACCTACTTTTTAACCGGTGAGTCGCGCAATTATAAATCTAAAACCGGCTCATGGGATCGAATTAAGCCGAATCACAACTTTGATATGAAGGGTGGCTGGGGAGCTTGGGAACTTGCTACCGGTTACGACAACATGGATTTGAACTCTGGTGGTGTAATCAACGGTGGTAGAGCGTCAACAGCCAAATTTGGTATCAACTGGTATCCCAATTCACATGTCCGTGTTATGACTAACTGGGTTCATGCTTTGGATATTAGTACCAGCACAGCATGTATTACTTGTGGCGTTAACTCTGGCACAAACACAGTCTCAACTTCGGCCGCTTTGGCGGGTAATACAAGTAGGGCATTTAATGGTGCCACTTTGGATATGCTTGAAACACGTATCCAATTGGATTGGTGACACGCTGATAACTATCGCTAATCCCCAAGCGCTTCTTATCGTTACTTAGGTTCCTCATTAAACCAGGCACCGATAACCTGCGCTTTCGATAGCCCTTTCAAGCCGCACCAGATTTTCCGGTGCGGCTTTTTTTTGGGTTATCGACACGACTATCAGCCAAACCCAATAGCACCCTGCAGGCTAAAAAAAGACTTTTCGAGCGTCAGCGAGAACACCCGTTTCCGGCACATCGCACACTATTGCCAACAGCCCAAGTAGATAGCCCACAACAGCAAGTAGCGATGCCTTTCGGCGGGTGCAACCCGTCACGCCTGTTTAGCGGCAGTACTCAGCCAGGCGATGAGTTCCAATTCGGTAATATTACCCGCCGCTAACTGTTCAAATAACTGCACCCTATTTTCTGCTGTATCAGGCATATCGTTGTCATGTAGTTTTAAAAATAATCGGGTAACAACGTATGCAGTGCGTTTGTTGCCATCGTTAAAAGGATGGTTACGAGCAATCCCAAAACCATAAGCCGCAGCCAAAACATAGCTATCATTTTCGCCATAAGCATGTAAGTTTTGAGGGCGAGCCAGAGCGGAATCCAATAATCCTTTGTCTCTAATACCTGATAAGCCGCCATGCTCCGCCAGTTGCCGTTGATGAATAGCCAATGCCAGTTCTGTGCTAATCCATTGCCAGGACATTTATTTTGCCAGAGCTTTTAAGATGTCGCGGTCTTCACGCATGATGTCTTCAGCAACCTTCATTTGCTTGGCAAATTCTTCGTTGTAAGGCGTTAATTTATAACCGTCTTCTGTTTCTGTTAAATACAGTTTATCACCCTTTTCCACACGTAAACGATTAAGCACTTCTTTTGGCAGAACCACGCCTGCCGAATTACCAATACTACGAATCGCCAGTTCCATAAACCACCCCTTTAATGTTGTTACAATTGTTATCACTGATTATAACCGAATTCTTGTTAATGAGCATTTATGCGATATCCAAAAATAAATACAGCCGCATTGGGCTGATTTTTTGTTCATTCAAGACTTAAAAAGACACTAAGACCCGTAAGTGCGGTATATTCTTTGCAAGAAAAGACCTCACTATCCTCTGCATGAATAAAGTTGATATACAATAGATCGCCGGGAGGGAAGTTGCTTCCGTAAAAATCCCTGGAAACGATTGTAAGCTGTAAAGAATGCCTTAAAGCGACTGGCTGAAAGGTAGATGACTACACATTTTATGAGGAAAAACCATGTTCAAACCAGATATCAACACCCTTGAAATAAATCAGATGCAGCAGCAAATGCAGCATTACTTCCAAACGCATTGGAAATTATTTCTGGCCGAGGGCATTTTCCTCATTATACTGGGGACTATTGCCATTTTAGTACCTCACTTTTTTACCGTAGCCATTGTCGTTTCGTTAGGCTGGATTCTTTTATTTGGCGGCACCTTTCTTATTATTCGTGCCTTGTTTTTTTTCCGTATGCCTGGTTTTGGCTTATGGCTGTTTATGGGCGTTTTGCAGTTTCTTATCGGCTTTTTGTTTCTGTCCCAACCCCTTGAAGGCATATTAACCTTAACATTGCTAATGACCTTGTTTTTTGCCCTTGAAGGCATCGCCAAAATTTCCTTCGCCTTCATGATGCGACCTTTGGCGCATTGGGGCTATATACTTTTTAGCGGCATGACCGCTTTATTTTTGGCCTTGGTCATTTGGATGGGCTGGCCCGGAACAGCGGAATGGTTATTAGGCCTGCTTTTTGGCATTAATATGCTGTTTGGCGGCTGGTCACTGGTTAATATAAGCCTGCGCTATAAAGAAAATCATTAAAGAATAGAACACGGATTTGACCGATACCGGTCACACTTCAGTAACTTTCCCGGAATTGCGATTTATCTGTCTGCCGGTCGGGGTTTGCAACCCCGATCGAAACGTTTAAAGGTTTCAATAGTTTTCAAAACGTAAATAATAAACACAAATATTATAAGCAGCTTATAAGATTTGTGTTTAGGAGCGTGCTTGAAATAACTTAACCATTTATATCCCTCACCCCAGACCTCTCCCAGAGGGAGAGGGCGCAAAATGCCTAAGTTATTTCATGCGCACTCCTTATCGGTATTTTTTATTATTTACCCAATAGGATTCACATAGAGTCATCTACTTTATAACTCATCCTGTTTTTGTTCATTGACGAAATCAAAACGACTTTTTTGTATGGCGGTTTTCTCAAACAGCCTCATCGTGTATCATGTAACGCTGTTTAAACACATTAACCCTGTGTACCCAGGCGCTTAACCCATGGCGCGGCATTGCTTATAAAAGCATATAAAATAAAAGCTTATGAAGATTCTCAATATCCATTTTAAAAACATCAACTCACTGGAAGGCGAGAGTCGGGTTAATTTTGAACAACCCCCCTTTTCTGATACCGGGGTTTTTGCGATTACGGGGCCGAACGGGTCAGGAAAATCCAGTATTTTGGATGTCATTACTTTGGGTTTATATGGCGAAACTTTTCGTTTTGATCGACCTGCCGACTATGTGATGACCCAGCACACAGCGGAATGTTTTGCAAAAATCGAGTTTTCTCTGGGCGGTGAAAAATACCAATCCAGCTGGCAGGTTAAACGTGAAGGCAGTATTCCCGAACATGAATTAACGCCGCCGGAAATGTACTTAATCCGCCTGAGCGATGGCGAAGTACTGGCCAGTACGCCGTATGAAGTCTGCGCACGAATGACCGAAATTACCGGAATGAATTTTCGTAATTTCACCCGTTCCATTATGTTGGCGCAGGGAGATTTTGCCGCTTTTTTAAATGCGCTTGAGACTGAGCGCATGGATATACTCGAGAAAATAATCAGTACCGATATTTACGAAGATTATAAAAAAGAGACGCTTGCCAACGCTGAAAATGCACAACGGGAACTGGAACTTTTAAAACAAAATTTAGCCGCTATCCAGTTAATGGAACCTGAAAAACAGGAAGCCTGCGAGCAGGATTTAAGCGATTTTAAAGAACAATTATCCCAATTGCAGGATGAACAAAACGCCTTAAAGCAACAGCAAGCCTGGCTAACAGAAGTAACAGCTATAAAAGAGCAGATTATTGAGCAAGAAAGAAATCTGGAAAAAGCCCAAGAACAAGTCAAAAACACGCAAGACCTGTTAGATAAAATTGCCGCCTCTCAAGACGCATTAATCTTTAAGAATGATATCGAAGCCCTTAAGGATAAAAGTCACGTTATTCGACAAGGCAAAGCAACCCTGGATGATTTTCAGAACGAACTTAGCCAATTAAAAGACCAGTTGGGCGATCAAGCTGCGCCAGACAACCTGACGCAGCGCTCTTTTTCCGAGCAGCAACCCCTGCTGGAAAATGTCAGATCACAGGTTAACGAATATGCTTTAAACCGGCAGTCGGAAACCGCACACTGGCAATCTTTGGCGGCACAGATTACAGAAAAAAACTCGGTACTTGCAACCGTATCAACCTGGCTGGAAGAACACACGCCTGATGCAACATTACTGACGGATTTTCCTGAAATTGGGTCATTAAAAAAACTTAAAGCCGAGGTCGTTGAATTAAGCCGAAAGCAGTTACTTTTTACCAAACAGTCAAAAAAAGCCAACGCGTCACTCAAAAACAATACCGCTGCCCTGGCCAAAGAAAATAATAAACAGGCCGAACTAAAACACCAAATAGAAGTGGCTCAAAAAGAGCTTGAGGCCATGGCGCTGGGCAACACCACGGATGACATGGAGGCCTTAAAGCTGGAACAGCAAGAACGTGTCAAGGATTTTCAGACGCTTTACAATCTGGCGCAAAAACATCAAACGCTATCCAACGGTTCGGGGTTTTTCTCCTTTTTTAAACGTAAAGAACAACCGGATCATGATGCCGATGTGCTCAGTCTTGACCTTGAAAAATTAAAGCTGGAAATAAACCGTGAAGAAAATATTAAACGCGTACTCGAAGCCGCGCTTATCAATGAAGCCTTATTAAAAAAAATGGCTCCGGACAGAATTCACCTTGTTGATGGTAAACCCTGTCCATTTTGCGGTGCCTTGCAACATCCTTACGCTAAATATCCACCGACCGTCAGCAATTCCAAACAGGCGTTGATTGATCAAAAAGCAAAATTAAGGGCGTTAAAAGAAAAGTCTTTTAACACTGAACTTAAAATCAGTGCGGCACACAAGCAATCTGAAAAAAATAAGGCCACGCAAACGCAACTACTGCAAATTAGAGCGCAGTGGTTAAACCTGTGTAACCGCCTGAATATCGTCAGTCATGATCTTGATATCAGTAAATTGGGCTTGATGAAAGAACTGATAAAAAAAGAAACCCTTGAATTAACAGACATTATTAATTTTGCTGCCAAATACCGCAACAAACAGGACGGCATCGAAAAATTAAAAATAGCAATCACCAAAAGCTTGATGACTATCGAACAATTACAATCCAATACCCAGCAACCGGGCCTCAATAACCAAGGTGTAACTCAAGAACAATTAGACCTTGAAACGACCTTGGCTCAGTGCCGGCAGGAAGCCAAACAATTGTCCGATAAAGTACTTGATCAGTTGACTTTACTGGGCGAAAAAATGCCGGGAAAAGGTCAGGAAGATACCTTGTTTGATCGACTTAATGTACGTAGGCAGGATTACCATGGCTATGCTTTCCGCCATAAAAACCTGACCGAAGAACTGGCCTCTCTGGCCGCAAAACAGGCCGCCTGCCAAACTGAAATAACCCGTTGCAATGAACAGCTGGAAATTTATACCCGCCAATTACAAAAAGAAGAGATTATTGGTTTGCATTTGGCGCTGATAGAAAAACAGAAACTGATTGCTGATAAAGAACAGTTTTTGGCTCAGCAAAAAACCGACATGATCCACTTGCATAAAGCCTTAGAAGAAAAAATACCAGCAACTCAATTTGCCGGCTTGCAGGAGATTAGCCAATTATTGGACTTGATGGAAAGCCAGCCGGAACTGGAGCGCCAGAAAGTGGAACTGGAACAGGAAATTGATGCTAAAACCCTTGAAATTGAAGCAAGTCGTGCGCAGTTAGACGCTGACTTTGCCTTACCGGAAGGTACGCTAAATAAAGCAGAAATAGACGAACAGCTCAAGCACGTTAACGAGAAGGTTGAGATAACCAGCATGGAAGTCCAACATCTGGAAAGACTGCTAAGTGATCAAATCCAACTGCTACAAAACTACGAGGCCGTGCTGTTACGATTACAACAACAAGAAGCAATCGCCCTGCCCTATTTTAACGAAGCGGCTTTGTTGGCAGAAGAAAGCGGCATGGCTTTTCGTCGTCGGGTTCAGGGCCGCATTGCCGACAAGTTATTGTCCCAAACCAATGCCCTGCTTGAAAAAATCAGCGGGCGTTATTATTTACGAAAAGCACCCAGTGAGCAGGGACTGGCGCTGGAAGTTGAAGACACTTATCAGGCTAATGTCCGGCGTTTACCCAAGACCTTATCGGGTGGTGAAAGTTTTGTAGTCAGTCTGGCCTTGGCGCTGGGGCTTTCGGAACTGGCCAATAACGGGCGCTCTGTGGATTCACTGTTTCTCGATGAAGGCTTTGGCAACCTGGATGCAGACTCGCTATATACCGTCATTAGCACCTTGGAAAGTTTGCACACCCACGGAAAAACCGTGGGTGTTATTTCCCATGTTGAAGCCGTACAGAAACGCTTTAAAGCCCAGCTTCAAGTCGTTAAAAAACCAAATGGCATGGGCGAGTTAAGAAAGGCATCCTGATAGCCAATCGCAGGTGCCCCACCCTATTGGCTATCAACTTAACACGGGACAGACCTGGCAGGTTTTATAAACCTGCCAGGTCTAACTTCGGTATTTTTGTCCCGGCTAAAGTGGGTAACCAACATTTTCAAAACCGGCTTAATGACTTATATCAAAATTTAAGCGTCCAGCACGACACCATCAAAACTGCTTATCTGTGTATGTTCGGCTTGTGGATCAGGTGTGCTATCTCTGGTGAGCCATACCGTTTTAAATCCGGCGGCTTTGGCGGCATCCAGCTCTTCTTTAATATCCGATAAAAACAATAGCTGATTTGCAGGTATGCCTATTTGTTGAGCTATTTTATTATAGGATTCCCGGTCTTTTTTGCCGCCGATATGGGTATCAAAGTAACCGGAAAATAGCGGTGTTAAGTCGCCGTATTCGGTATGCGTAAATAATAATTTTTGCGCGTGTACGGAGCCGGATGAATAGATATATAAATCCAGTCCCTTGGCTTTCCATGCTTTAAGGCAAGCGGCGGCATCCGGGTAAATATGGCCTTTAAAAGCCCCCTCTTGATAGCCCGCTTCCCATAGCAAACCTTGCAAGGATTTTAACGGCGTTACTTTTTTATCTTCATCTATCCACTGAATTAACTGTGTGATTAATTGCTCGGTATCAAGCTCTGCACCGGCTTCTTTGCAGGATTCTTCCAGTGCTTTTTTAACCTGCGGCTCTGCCGCATTAAGGCGAACATAAGCGGCCAGATTTGCCCGTGCGTAAGGAAACAAGACTTCTTTAACAAAGGCCAGTGATGAGGTGGTGCCTTCAATATCGGTGACGATGGCTTTAATCATTAGAGTTCGGCAATATATTGGTCTAAGGCTGGAAACGTTTTGGCAATTTCGCTGCCGGTAAAATTAGCGACCCAGCCATCCGGTGTGGTAAACAGGCGTATGCAGGTAAATTCGGGATTTTCACCCATATCAAACCAGTGCGTGGTATTGGCCGGTACGCTGATTAGATCACCTTGCTCACATAATACGGCATAGACTTTATCGGCAACATGTAAGTAAAACAGTCCACGGCCTTCGACAAAAAAGCGTACTTCAAAATCATCGTGAATGTGTTCGGCCAGAAATTTTTGTCTAAAGGTGACTTTTTCAGGATTATCGGGGGTTAATTTCATCACATCAACGGATTGAAAATTGCACTGATGCTTTAATTTATCGATGGAGCTTGCATAAGCTTCAAGTACCGCTGCCTGATCGGCATCAGTTGCCAGTGTAAACGTGGCTTGCCAACGTTCAAACTGAACGCCTATACTTTTTAGCTGTTGTTGGATAGCGGTAAAATCGGTATATAGTTCGCCGTATTGGGGCTGGTTATCCGGGTAAATAGTTAATGCGCTCATTGGTTTTTGACTCCATGCAGTCGTAGTTCACAATCAAATAAAAAGTCCAGCGCCTCAAGATGACGCAGGGTTTCCTGTACCGAAACGCCCCAGGTATAGAGTCCATGTCCGGCAATAATATAGGCGCAGCAGGTGGCGTTGTTATTTAGATACTGATCAACCACTTCCGCCAAACGGGGAATATTTTGGTCATTGGCAAAAATCGGCACTACAACTTGGGCTTCATGCGTCGTAGTACCCCTCAACGCTTTTAATAGCTCATAATTTTCCAGAACGATTTCAGATTTAAAAATTCTTGATATCAGCGTAGCATTAAGCGAATGCGGGTGCAATATCGACTGAATGTCAGGAAAACGCTTGTATAATGCCGTATGCAGTACCGTTTCTGCGGAGGGTTTTTTACCATCCAAAGCATTGGCTTCGGCATCAATCAGCATGATATCTTCTATTTTTAACCGGCCTTTATGTTTGCCGGAAACGGTAATCGCAATGGTGCCATCAGTCAGTCGCGCGGAAAAATTGCCGCTGGTTGCTGGAACCCAGCCTTTGCTGTCAATAAAACGTCCGGCATCAATCAATTGCTGCGCGGCGGTAAAAAAAGCGTCATTATCATTCATTAGGTTGATTTTCGGTTAAATAGCCTTATAGTTGCACAACAAAAACACTAATCAAACAGGTATTTTATGCAGCATTTTCGTCTTTCTTTTATTGTTACAGCCATTTGTTTGGCTATAGCCGTTTATTGGGGTGGAATAATGGGCGCGTTTATCGCCCTTATTCTGGGAGTTCTTGAGGTGAGTTTATCATTTGATAACGCCGTTGTGAATGCATCCATCTTAAAGCGCATGGATGCGCGTTGGCAACAGTACTTTTTAACGTGGGGGATTTTAATTGCCGTGTTTGGTATGCGCTTGCTGTTTCCTATTTTAATCGTCGCCGTTGCTACCGGTATTGATTTTTATGGCGTAGCCGATATGGCGCTGCATAACCCCAATACTTATGCGCAACATTTAAACGAATCGCATGTACAAATTGCGGCGTTCGGCGGGATGTTTTTGTTGATGGTATTTTTCTCGTTCATCTTTGATGAAGGCCGAGAATTGCACTGGTTGGGCTATCTGGAAAAAAAATTGGCGTCATTCGGAAAACTTGAATCCATTGAAATTATTCTGGCCCTGGGTCTGTTGTTGGTTAGCCAGAACTGGCTTCCCGAGGCGATTCGGTTAAATGCCCTGGTTGCCGGTGTCGCAGGCGTTATTTTATTTGTTATCGTGGACAGTTTGGCGACTTTATTTGAAAATGAAGAAGAAGGCGAAGAGGTCTCGGAAATCATTAAAAAAGGCAGCGTTATGAGCTTTTTGTATCTTGAAGTATTGGACGCCTCGTTTTCATTTGATGGCGTTATCGGTGCCTTTGCGATTACCCAAGATGTAATTATTATTATGCTGGGGTTGGCGATAGGCGCGATGTTTGTCAGAAGCTTGACCGTGTATCTGGTGCGTAAGGGCACCCTGGATGAATATGTATTTTTGGAACACGGCGCTCATTATGCCATTGGTTCGCTGGCGGGTATTATGCTGGTCAGCATGACCTATCATATTTCTGAAATAATCACTGGCTCGGTGGGTGCTGTATTGATTGGATTGTCGGTATTGTCATCCATTCTCTATAAAAGAAAGCACGCAGAATAAAAGGACTCATTGATTCATTCCCAATGGCAACTTGGAAATGAATTTACCACTTATGATTTTTCGACCATGAATTGGCAATTTATTTCAGAACAGATTAAAGCCGCAACCGGACAGGCATTTAAAGTTGTGTCTGTTCACACGCTTTCCGGGGGCGACATAAATTCTGCTTTTAGGTTACAAAGTACTGATAAATCCTATTTTGTTAAGTTAAATAATGCTGACTTAATATCTATGTTTGAAGCTGAATTTGCAGGGTTACAGGAGCTGGCAAAAACGCAATCAGTTCGGGTTCCTGAGCCCGTTGTTTGCGGAACAACAGCCGGACATTCATTTTTGGTACTGGAAAACCTTGAGTTGGGCCGTTCCAATAAAGCCTCTGAACGTTTATTAGGCCAACAACTTGCGCTTATGCATCAGCAACAGCAGCCGTATTTTGGCTGGCATCGGGATAATACCATCGGCAGTACCTTACAAATTAATCACCCCAGTAATGACTGGCTGACTTTCTGGCGCGAACAGCGCTTGGGGTTTCAATTAAAACTGGCGGCAAACAAGGGCTATAACGGTAATCTGCAAACTAATGGCGAACGTCTTTGCAGCGATATGGAGGCATTGATTAAACATTATCAGCCGCAACCGTCATTATTACATGGTGATTTATGGGCCGGTAATGCCGGTGTCGACAAACAGGGGTGTCCGGTTATTTTTGATCCTGCCTGTTATTATGGCGACCGGGAAGCTGATCTGGCGATGACGGAATTGTTTGGCGGTTTTAATCAGGATTTTTATGCAGCCTATCAAGCTGTTTGGCCACTGGATGATGGCTATGGCGCTAGAAAGATGCTGTACAATCTTTATCATATTTTAAACCACCTGAACTTGTTTGGCGGCGGCTATTTGCGGCAAGCTGAAAACATGATGGCGATACTTTTATCTGAACTGCGCTAATTCGAGTTGATTCGTTTTTGGGCAGCCGTTGGTCAAGTCGAAAAAAATAACCGCCCACCCTATCGTTCCCACGCTCCGGCGTGGGAATGCCGCAGTGACGCTCCAGCGTTGCCGGATAAATTCCCGCGCCGGAGCGTGGGAACTAGGCGGATCTTGAGGATTATTTTCTGCGTACTGCGTTAGTCAACACTCAGCCGATGCAACTGAAGTAGCTGCTTAAAAACCTGCGGATCTTTTTGCTGGATTAGGTCACCGGGTCGGGGATAAAGTTGGTGCTTCAATCGGGATAACCAGAAACGTAACGCAGCGGCTCTAAGCCGGGTTTGCCAGTGTTTTTTTTCCAGTGGTTCCAACGGTCTCAGGCTTTGATAGGCAGTAAGCAAAGCCGTTAGTTTGTCGGTATTAATTGCACCGTTTTCACAGCACCAGTCATTAGCGGTTATCGCAAGATCAAACAGCAAGGCTCCTGTGCCGGCACTGTAAAAATCCAGTATGCCACTGAGTTGATTATCAACAAACAGAACGTTATCTCTAAACAAGTCACCGTGTATAACGCCTTGAGGAAGCGTGTTCGAATGGTTTGCCGTTTGAAAAAGCAGCTCGTCTTTAATCAATGCAAGGTCTGTAGCCGATAACCGGTCATGGATTTTGTTCAGCTGTTGTTGGCACCCTTCCAGATCATTATTATTTTTTACCGGAAAATCGTAATGTTGTGTACACCGATGTAAAGCAGCCAATTGCATGCCGACTTGCCGACACTGTTCGATGGAAGGCGAGGTGGTGGCTATACCCGATAAGCGCTTGAATAGTGCCGCCGGTTTATGGTTAAGCTCACGCAATACCTTGCCTTGCCGGTCTGGCTGATGCGCGGGAGAAGGCAGGTTGTGTTTGATCAGATGTGACAGTAGCCCCATAAAATGCGGCAACTCATTGACAGTCAGCGTTTCAAACAAGGTTAAAACAAAGCTGTCCTGCGTGGTTTCTACAAAATAGTTGGTATTGTTAATGCCATCTTGGATACCCTCAAAACTGATAACCTCGCCGAGTACGTAGGCACTAAAGAATTGATCGAGTTGTGGTCGGGTTATTTGCGTATAAACAGACACAGTTCAGGCGACTACCATTCCCATAACTTCCACATATTGATGTTGCTGTTTTTATCAACTTCATTTTTAAGGACATCCATTTTGCCGTCACCATTGTTATCAATGAAATAGTAAGGAGGGCCAATATCCGGAATAACTTTAATCATATAAAGTCTGCCGCCTCTGCGGTATTCTTGTATGGTCTTACTGCCTTTTCGGGTAATGGTGATATCAGGTTCCAGTGTCTCACCGCTTTGCACGGGTAAAGAGGGCTCTGGCACTTCGGGCACCACTTCAAGTGTGGGCGGTTGCTCATCAACAGCAAATACCGGAAAGGCAAGAAAACTTAATAGAATAAATCGACGCATGGCTGTGACTCTTTTAGGGTAAATACTGGGACTATCTTATTATAGTTTTTACCTGTGCGCTTGATTAAAATAACCGTACCGGGATTGTTGGTGTCTACCGTCAAACTTGCCGTAGACAGCTTGGGTTATTTTCCAATATTTCACAAGCTGGCGCTGCAAAATTATCGTGTTTTAAATCTTTATAGCCTTAACGGTGTTAAGCGAGTGGCGAATGCTAAGGTCTCTATACTCCGCGCGGGCATATTTACGGTTTTCTGATCGGCCATTTCATCCGATAGCTGCGTTGCAAAAACAGTTACATAACCAGCTATGCGCCTGTTTTTTGCGCCTTGCTCTCGAATAAAATGACTCGATCATAAATTCCGTAAACATGACTGCGCGGAGTATAATATTAAAATTTTTACGAAATTAACGACATGAAAAGACTCATCGAAACCAGGATAGTCAATCCTTTACTTGAAAAATACGGGATACCTGCCTATAAAACCAAAGGATCGGCAGGCATTGATTTGGTCGCCTGTATTGACCAACCCGTCACCATTGTCGGCGGCGAAAATAAATTGCTTGGCACCGGTTTGGCTGTCAATATTCAAGACCCCGGCTTGGTGGCCGTTGTTGCCAGCAGAAGCGGACTTTGTTTAAACAGCCAAATCCGGGTTGGACAAGGCTTGGGCATTATCGATTCTGATTATCTTGGCGAAATAGGCGTCATTTTGCACAATGATGGTGTGAATGATTATACTGTTCAACCAGGCGAAAGAATTGCACAATTACTGTTTATGCCAGTGGTTCAGGTCGCTTTTAAAGTGGTTACCGATTTTACTTCGGAGACCGATAGAGGTGAGGGTGGCTTTGGTCATACCGGTCGTCATTAAGCTTTTTTCTGAAAAAACGTTAGTGATGACTCTTTATTAATAAACGGAAAGTCTAAAAATGATGCAAAAAAGAACAGCTCACCAAATAGCCGATGTGCTGATAGAAGCATTGCCTTATATTCAACGTTTTAAAGGCAAAACCGTGGTGGTTAAATTCGGCGGCAATGCCATGGTTGACGAGGCGCTTAAGCACAGTTTTGCCCGAGATATCGTCTTGATGAAACTGGTTGGCATGAATCCGATTGTGGTGCATGGCGGCGGCCCTCAAATTGGCGACTTATTGACGAAACTGGGCAAAACAACCGGCTTTGTCGATGGTATGCGCATTACCGACAGTGAGACGATGGATGTCGTTGAAATGGTGTTGGGCGGCTTGGTGAACAAGGAAATTGTTAACCTGATCAACAGAAATGGCGGTAAAGCAGTCGGCTTGACCGGAAAAGACGGTGATTTTATTCGGGCTAAAAAAATTCACTTAAAAAAGTCGGCACAGGATATTGATACGTCGGAAATAATTGATCTGGGTCATGTCGGCGAGGTAAGCAGCATTGATCCGTCCGTCGTTGAAATGCTGGGACGCAGTGATTTTATTCCTGTTATTGCGCCTATCGGAGTGGGTGATGATGGTCGCTCTTATAACATCAATGCTGATCTGGTTGCCGGCAAAATTGCTGAAGTGCTAAAAGCCGAAAAATTGATTTTATTGACCAATACCGCCGGTATTCTGGATAAAGCCGGCGATCTCCTGACGGGTTTGTCCATCAATGACATTGAAAACCTGATTACAGATGGCACCATATCGGGCGGCATGATTCCTAAAACCCGTTGCGCTACCGATGCG
>JBAXXH010000083.1:0-15325 GCA_037127995.1 Methylococcaceae bacterium
AGATGAGGGTGATTGACGGTTTTTTAGACGGATTTGAACTCCGAAACTTGAGATCTTATAATGTACTGTAGAAAAAACACAAGCTCAGCCATTAAATCAGAAAACGTAAATAATAAATAATAACATGGGTAGTACTACCTAGAACTTCGTAAATGTTTTGTAATCTGTTACCCTTGCTATTTTGGCCTGCTTTAAAATAGTTAGCTTGGGTTTGAGGGGGTAACTTTAAATCAAATCCTGTCATTGCTTTCAAAAACAGGGCCATTCAGATTATTATGTTATTCATTTTTGCCACAGGGTGGCTTCCAATGATTTATGATGCCTTATGAAAACCAGCCAATTATTTCTATTTTTAGCCTCATGTTCAGCCTTATCGAGCTGCGGACAACTCGGCCCTCTTTATCTTCCGGGCTCAGCTCCACCTATTTATGTGCCATCTGAGCCCGTACCTGAACCAAAATCTGAACCTAAAACCGAAAAAAACAAGTAAACCATGGATTATTTTAATTACCGAAACAATGAGCTTTACGCCGAAGCTGTTGCTGTGCAGGACATTGTCGCTACCTACGGCAGCCCTTGTTATATTTATTCCAGAGCGACCCTGGAAAGGCACTGGAAGGCTTTTGATCTTGCCTTCGGCGATAAAGCCCATTTAATCTGCTATGCCGTAAAAGCAAATTCCAATATTGCCTTGCTTAATCTGCTGGCTCGTTTAGGTTCCGGGTTTGATATTGTCTCGTTAGGTGAGCTTGAACGCGTTATTGCGGCAGGTGGTGATGCTAAAAAAATCGTTTTTTCAGGTGTTGGTAAACGTGAAGATGAAATTTTGGCAGCACTAAAAATCGGCATACGCTGCTTTAATATTGAAGTCAGTGATGAGCTGGATCGAATTAACCGCCTTGCAGAACAATTGGGGGTTATTGCACCCGTTTCTTTTCGAGTCAATCCTGATGTCGATGCCAACACGCATCCTTATATTTCTACGGGGTTAAAAGAAAACAAATTCGGCATAGACATTGAACAGGCATTGACTGAATATCGTCGCGCTGCAACTATGCCAAACATCAATGTTATCGGCATAGACTGTCATATTGGCTCACAACTAACTGAAACACGGCCTTTTCTGGATGCGCTGGATAAAATTCTTGATCTGGTTTCCGTTCTGAAAGCCGATGGCATTCATTTGCATCACCTGGATTTAGGTGGCGGACTGGGCATTCGTTACAACGAAGAACAACCACCCGAACCTGCTGATTATATAAAAGCGGTTTTAGAGCGACTTGGCAATACTGATTTTGAAATTTTGTTGGAGCCCGGGCGCGCCATCGTTGGCAATGCCGGCATTCTGGTGGCTCAGGTTGAATATCTTAAACCCACCGCCCATAAAAACTTTGCCATCGTTGATGCTGCCATGAATGATTTGGTGCGCCCATCGTTGTATAGCGCTTGGCAGGAAATCATTCCCGTCAATCAGCAAAGCAACGCCCCCGAACAGGTCTGGGATATTGTCGGCCCCGTCTGTGAAACCGGTGATTTTTTGGGTAAAGACCGTGCGCTTAAGTTATCTCAAGGTGATTTATTAGCGATACGCTCATCGGGCGCTTATGGGTTTTCGATGAGTTCAAATTACAACTCCAGACCGCGCGTCGCTGAATTAATGGTTGATGGTGATCAGGTTTATTTAGTCAGGGAACGAGAAAGTATTGCGCAGCTTTTGGCGGGGGAGCACTTGTTACCCTGATTACGTGCATTGGGTCTCGCTAACCCGACCAACAAATTACGCAACATGAAAGACTATCCATGATTAACTTTACTAAAATGCACGGACTGGGCAATGATTTTGTGGTCATTGACGCTATCAATCAGCACATAAGCTTAACGCCGGAACAGATCCGGTTGTTGTCCAATCGCCATTTTGGCATTGGTTTTGACCAGCTATTGCTGGTCGAAAAACCAGTCAGTGATAATGCGGATTTTAAATACCGGATTTTTAATGCCGATGGCAGTGAAGTTGCACAATGCGGAAATGGTGCCCGCTGCTTTGCCCGTTTTGTGCGCGATAAAAAACTGTCTGACAAAAACGAAATATGCGTCGATACCAACGCAGGTCAATTGTTGCTGCGTTTTAATGATAATGATCTGATAACGGTTAATATGGGGATACCCAAGCATAATCCCGTCGATATTCCTTTGCTGGGCGAGCAGGAAGCTCTTATTTATAGCCTTGCTGTTAACGCAAAGGAGACACTTTTTGGTGCCGTTTCCATGGGTAATCCACATGCGGTTATTGAGGTTAATGATGTTAAAACTGCCCTGGTAGCTGAAGTGGGGCAAGTTTTGGAAAGCCATGCTGTTTTTCCTGAACATGCCAATATCGGCTTTATGCAAGTCATCGACCGACAGCACATCAAGCTCCGTGTTTATGAACGCGGTGCGGCTGAAACCCTGGCTTGCGGAAGCGGCGCGTGTGCTGCCGTGGTAATTGGTATCGAGCAAAACCGGTTGGATCATGAGGTCAGTGTTGAGCTACCGGGTGGCGAATTAACAATAAGCTGGTCAGGTCGTGGTGAGCCGGTGTTTATGACGGGCCCCGCCCTTTCTGTTTTTGATGGGGCAATTACGTTATGAGCAATCAAAAGCCGGATCCCAGTGTTTCTCAAGTTGAAGACTATCTACAGCACCATCCCGATTTCTTCCATGAACATTTAAACCTGCTGGAACGAATGAGTATTCCTCATCCCAGCGGCGCAGCCATCTCCCTGATTTCAAAACAGCTTGAACTTTTTAGAAGCAAACATTATGAAATGGAAAGCCAGCTCAATGAGCTGATAGAAATTGCCCGTGACAACGATACTTCTTTTATTCGTATGCACAAACTGACACTGGCCTTGCTTGAAGCCGCCACCTTGGAACAAGTGCTGGCCAATCTTAATGTCGTTCTGGCTGATTATTTTTTAACTGATTTTGTCGCTGTGCGTATTATTAAAAAGTGCACTGAATCCGCTATCGCCAATTTGTTTATTGAACCCGGCAGCGAAGATCTACAACCTTTTCTTAAAGTACTTGCCAGTAATCAGCCTAAATGTGGACGACCGACTTTGGTACAAGCCAAAGCACTCTTCGGTGACTCGGCAATAGCCGTAATGTCTTGCGCCATTATCCCCATGAATTTCACCGAACTTGACGGTATTCTGGCGATAGGCAGCCGAGAAGAAGGTCGTTTTCATCACAGCATGGGCAATCTGTTTTTAACTCAAATGAGTGAAATCATCGGCACCCGCTTGATTTCTTTGTTACGGCAAACACACAATGCATGCTGATGCAGGGCGACTGCTGACTGACTTTTTTGAGCAACTGACGGTTGAGAAACGTGCCTCTGAACATACCGTTAAAAGTTATCAACGGGACATTAATCACTTAACCCGCTATTGCACAGACAAATCCATTCTCCACTGGGCCGATCTAACGCAAAGCGATATCCGCTCACATATTGTCGGCCGCCATCGGCAAGGCTTGGGCAGTATCAGTTTGCAACGGGAACTATCGGCCATTCGCAGCTTTTATAACTTTCTGCTAAAAAACCGCCTTGCTGACAGTAATCCTGCACAGTATATTAAAGCGCCCAAGCAAGCCAGAAAATTGCCTAAAACGCTGGATGTAGACCAGGTCAGTGGCTTGCTGGAGGCGGGTACAAGCTCAATCCTGGAAATTCGTGACGTCGCCATGTTTGAATTATTCTATTCTTCGGGGTTACGCCTTGGCGAACTGGCAGCACTTAATTTAAACGATATTGATCTGGCTGATAACTCACTGATGGTACGCTCAGGTAAAGGCGGTAAATCAAGGCTGTTACCTATCGGCAGTAAAGCGGTAACGGCGATTAACAACTGGTTGGAACAGCGTTTAAAAATCGTTGTTGCCGAGGAGCCTGCTTTATTTATATCAACACGGGGAACACGACTCGGAAAACGTAGTATCGAGTTAAGACTGGAACAGTGGTGCAAAAAAAAAGGCATTCCCGAACCTATCCACCCGCACATGCTAAGACATTCTTTTGCCAGCCATTTACTTGAATCCAGTCAGGATTTGAGGGCCGTTCAGGAGCTGCTTGGACACAGTAATATTAGTACGACACAGATATATACCCATCTTGACTTTCAACATCTGGCGGCTGTTTATGATAAGGCGCATCCACGAGCCAAAAAAAAATCCGAATAGTGACAGGCTTCCCAAGCAAAAATTTTCAAAACCTGCTAACATGCCAGAAATTTTTTATAAAAAAGCAATCTGTTTTATTAAAAAACACACCCTCTTTACAGGATACTGGAAATGGCAGCAAGCGATACATTGGGCGATATAAAATCTAAAGGAATACTCTGGGGCTTTGGCATTCTTATCCTCGCAACCTCAGTCATACTGATCATCCTGGGCGCGTGGTGGGGAAGTGAACCCGATCAGTTCAATATACAAGATGAGGCGCTCAAGCGGGCAAAAGAAACCAACACCTCGGAAATACCCGTTGGTTATACCTATACCAACACCTTGGCTCATATCGCTGAAGTCCTGCTCCATAAAAGTGGCGGCTACATCACTAACGATGTGGCACCTCCCGGTGTGCTCCTCGACAATATTTCCAACTGGGAATATGGCGCTTTGGTTATGTTGCGTGATGCCACCACCGCGTTAAGAAATCACTTTGCCAGGGATCAGTCTCAATCGGCCGAAGATCCTGATTTGGCGATAGCAGAACCCTATTTCTATTATGAGCACAACTCTTGGGCTTTGCCATCAACGGAAGCGGAATACCAAAAAGGGATTGATGCCCTGCATAAATATATGTCGCGCCTGCAAAAATACGGCGGCCCGGTAAAAAAAGCGCAATTTTATTCCAGAGCCGACAATCTTTGGCAGTACACCGAGGTTGTGATAAAACGTCTGGGAGGTTTGTCTACTCGTCTGAGCGCAAACAGTGCCGGTGGCAACTACGGACCCGGGCTAACCGAGCTTGAAAAACAGGCGGCCGATGAAAAAGGAACACCGGTAGTTAGAGTAACATGGCTGGAGATTGATGATGTTTTCTATGAAGCTCGCGGCGCAAGCTGGGCTTTGTTACATATTCTAAGAGCCATAAAACATGACTTTGCCGACATTCTGCTGGATAAACGGGCAATGCGTACCGTTGATATTATGATCAAGGCGATGGAAAATGCCTTGACACCTATTTTAAGCCCAATGATTTTAAACGGTAGCGGCTACGGTCTTTTTGCCAACTACTCTCTGTCAATGGCAAATTATATAGCAAGGGCAAATGCCGCAGCTCTTGATTTGCGTGACATTATGAACCGAGGTTAATTAATACTATGGATGAACAAATCAACTATAACCTGAAACAACTCAGTACCTGGAAACGAATTTTCTTTATGCTGGTTTTTGCAGCTATCGGCTCATTGGTCAGATTGATACTGTGGGCCGTTATTATATTGCAGGTTGGCTCTACCCTGTTGACCGGAAAAGCCAACCAGAATATTCTGAGTTTTGGCAGGAGCTTGTCAGTCTACACTTACCATATATTACTGTTTCTGACTTTCAACACTGAAACCCTGCCTTTCCCTTTTTCTGCATGGAATCTGACTGCAGAACTTCAGCTGCCTGAAAAACAGGATTAAGGTGAAAGGCACAAGGTGAAAGGCAACTGTTTTGCTGTTTTCACCTTGTGTCTTGAACCTTGTACCTTGTTCCTTTAACCGTTTTCTAAATCGTCGTCATCTTCAAACCCGGCGTCATCATCAATCTCGACACCCTCGTCAAAGCCGACATCATCTTCAAACTCGGCCTCATCTTCGCTATCGACACCCTCTTCAAAGTCAGCTTCATCACCAAAATCCGGTTCGCCTTCAACCTTGAATACATTTTTAAGGTATCGATATAACAAGCGGGAAGATTTAGGCGGCGTACCGGCTTCGGTTTCTTTTTTAACATTACGCAACAGCTGTCTTAACTGCTGCCGATCTGCATCAGGCTGCTCGTTGAGAAATTCTGTCAGGGCATTATTACCGCCGGCAATTAGCCTGTCTCTCCAACGCTCAACATTATGATGCTCTCTTACCGCATGAGCACTTTTATTTTTCATGCGTGACAGTTTTTCTAAAACAGGCTCCAAGTCGATTTTATTCAGTTGCCCGGTAATAAATTTCAGGAGCCGTTTTCTTGCCCCTTTGTGCGGCATTCCTGAAGCTTCAATGACCGCTTTATGGATATTATCAGGAAGGTCAAGATATTTTACCTGCGTCGCAGACAATTCGGACAACTCTTCGCTTAAGTCAAAAAGTACGGCCAACTCTTTTTTTATTTGGGTTTTATTCGGCCTGACAGCGTAATAAACCAGTTCACCCTTATCATTGTACTCATATTCGTATTCCTGCTCTTGATCTTGCTCTTGCTCTTGTTCTCTACTCATTTTATATCAAACCACCACACAAAAAATAACACCACAAAACCCAACGACATCTTTAAACTCAGCCAATCCGATTTTGCATTTCAGCTTTTTTTATTGTTACATTAACTCCAGACCACATCCGGAGTATCAACAATACCTTGGCACCCGGTAACTTTTCCCTGTTAAAAATCGTTCCCTTATTGTCACTCAGTAACAAAACTCGTTCATTTTACCACAGGCTCTTTAATCACTTTCCATGCTTCTATCTTTTGCTCAAATTTTAATGTGGCATAAGCTGGACTTGTTGACGGTAGACACCGATATTCAAGGTAAGAGAAACGCTGATTTAAAGCGGGCAAAATCCGCTTTTGGTAGAGCTTTTCAGCCATTCTGCCATTAAAAAAGACGTGTTTAATAAGGCCATGCTCAGTAAAAAAACCGGCAAAGTTATTGGTTACCATGGTTGATTGCTTTATATTGGCATCCAGACTTCCCAAGCGATTACAACTTTGCAACACATCCCAAACAGCCACTCCATTTTCCATCAGCATCTCTTTACGACCCTGATAGTTAAGCTCTGGATTAAACCCGTACAACGCGCTCATAATCGGCCAAAAAGCATTCCGGGAATGTCCATAGTACTGTTGCCTGCGCAATGAAGCCTCACCGGGCATGGTTCCCAGTATCAGAATACTGGCATTACCCAAAACAATGGGGGCAAACCCATCTATATCTGACCTGTTTGTCATTCTATTTAATTTTGCTTGGCATTAACTTGTAACTGTTTAACTTGAGTTGTAATGCCACTGATTCACCGAATAACATCATATAACATCATAAAGTATGACCCATAAGTTGATAGTCTTCATGGGGTAGCAGGCAATTTATTTTTTGAATAACTCATTACGTTTAACCTGTTAATCTGTGGCATTTTATTTTTATTACTGAGTAGTGTCCTTAAATTTGCGATAATGCTCAATCATAATTTATACAGGATATCAGTTAACCATGTGGTTTAAAAATCTTAGCTTTTTTCGTCTTACCGAAACGTTCACCTTAACCCCTGAAGAACTGGAGCAAAAACTTGAAGTTCTCTCTTTTCGTCCTTGCGGACTTCATGAGGAGTTTACTTTTGGCTGGACACCGCCCTTAGGTAAAACAGGACAGCAACTGGTGCATAACACTAACGGCTATATGATGCTGTGTGTAAAAAAAGAAGAAAGAGTCCTGCCGTCTGCTGTGGTTAATGAATTGGTTCAGGAAAAAATTTCTGAAAAAGAAGAGCAGCAAGGACGTAAATTATCCAAAAAAGAGCGCACTGAAGTCAAAGATGAGCTTATCTTTGATCTATTACCTAGAGCCTTTACCTTTTCCCGTAAAATATATGCTTATATCGACCCTAAAGGCGGCTGGGTTTGTGTTGATGCGGCTTCGGCAAAAAGTGCCGAGGACTTGCTCAGTTTATTGCGTAAATCACTGGGTTCATTACCTGCCGTACCTCTCAACACACTCGAGAAACCAAGCACAACCATGACCCAATGGCTGCTTAATAATAAAGCACCTGACGACATTACCATCGAAGATGAATGTGAACTGCGCTCTCCCGAAGAGGCTGGCGGCATTATCCGTTGTAAACGCCATGATTTGGCGCTTCCTGAAATTAAAAATCATCTGGATACCGGTAAAGAAGTTATTAAACTGGCCGTCAGTTGGGCTGACCGGATTTCCTTCATTATTGATGAAAATTTGTCGGTTAAACGACTGCGCTTTCTTGAGTTAATTCAGGATCAAGTGGCTGATATTGAAACAGACGATGAAGCTGCCCGGTTTGATGTGGACTTTTCAATTATGTCGGCAGAATTGGCTAACTTCCTGCCTCGCCTGATAGAATTGTTTGGCGGAGAAAACAAGGTATAAAAAAAGCCCGGCGGTAAAAAAACCGCCGGGCTTTTTTCTGCTCTAAAGCAACAATGATTTATTTCATCATTGATTTTTTGAACATGCTGTCCAATTTGCTGTTTGTGTCTTGAGCATATTGAGCTGCACGGTTAGCGGCAGATTCTGCTGCTGACGCTTTGGCAGATGCATCTGCTGCTGCACTTTGTGCGCTTTGTGCATCAGAAGATGCTTGAGCTACAGAAGTTTTTAAGCCGTCAATTTGTGATTGCAGGCCTTCGATATCAGAATTAGTTGCGCAACCAACAACCAAGCTGGCAACCATTGCGATCATTGATAATTTCATTACTTTTTTCATATTATTTTCCTCAGTCAAAGTTATTACAACAAAAAAACATTATAGCTGGAATGAATTCTAACACTGTTAGATATATTTTCCAGCTTTATTTTATCTTAACCACTGTTCCCGTGTCGACCAATTGACTTAAATGATCAATCTGAGTATTAGTCAATGCGATGCAACCATGAGTCCAATCAAACACTTTATGAATTCTTGCATCCGCGTTTCCGAGACCGTGAATACCAATTTGTCCGCCTAACGGCGTGTTTTGTGGCGGTATTTGATGGTACTGGTGAGCGGTGACAATCCGTTCATAAGTTAACCTGTCAATAACGCCCTTCCGTAAAGCTTGTTCCGCATCTTCTGCGGAAGGATAAGTTAACCCAAAAAATTTCCGAAAGCTACTTTTTTCGCCAACCCAACCTATCCGGTAGCTTCCAAACGGCGTGATGTTGTCGCCCCGATGACTTTTTAAACCAGCCCCGCCCCGACCGATCGCAATTTCACTCAAGGTTTCAAGCGTTTGCTCACCTTTTTTTACTTCAATTTTTCGTGCCGTGGTATCTATCAACAGCCACACATCCGGCTCGGCAGAGACCGTAAAAGAAACTAAACTACTACACAGTAATAAATAAACTCGCAACATATAAAAATTTACCTTAGAAAAGGATTTTAGTGTACTTTATAAACCACATTAATTATCGAACCAAGGAGCAAACATGCAAATAGAAATCATCGCAACTCAGCCTTACAATGATCAGAACCCTGGTACATCAGGACTTCGGAAAAAAGTTAAAGTATTTCAACAGCCCGGATATCTTGAGAATTTTGTTCAAGCAATTTTCGATTCTTTAGAAGACTTTACCGGAAAAACCCTCGTATTAGGTGGAGACGGGCGTTATTTTAACAGAGTCGCTATTCAAACCATCATTAAAATTGCAGCCGCCAATGGTTTTGGCGAGCTTATTATTGGTCAGGGTGGTTTACTGTCTACGCCGGCTGCATCACATCTCATCCGAAAATATGCGGCTTTTGGAGGACTGATTCTTTCCGCCAGCCATAACCCCGGTGGCCCTGATGAAGATTTTGGCATCAAATACAATGTCAGCAATGGCGGCCCTGCACCGGAAAAATACACTAACGCATTTTTTCAACGAAGTCAAGTTATCGACAGCTACAAAACCACTAACATCAAAGATGTGGATTTGGACAGCATCGGCTCTCAACAAATCGATGAGCTAAAAATAACCATTATTGATCCGGTTGCTGATTATGCCGAACTCATGCAATCTATTTTCGATTTTAACTTGCTTAAACAAAGTATTAGCTCTGGCTATATCACCCTGCTATTTGATGCCATGAGCGCCATAACAGGGCCTTATGGGAAAAGAATACTGGTAGATATTCTGGGTGCCTCACCCGAATCAGTAATTAATGCAGAACCACTGGAAGATTTTGGCGGTCATCACCCTGATCCGAATTTGGCGCATGCACACGAACTTGCCGAGCGCATGTTCAGTGCCGATGCACCGACTTTTGGCGCAGCTTCTGACGGCGACGGTGATCGCAACATGATTACCGGCAGCAACATTTTTGTAACTCCCAGTGACAGTTTGGCCATTATGGCGGCTAATGCCCATTTAATTCCGGCTTATGCTAAAGGCATAAGCGGTGTTGCCCGCTCCATGCCTACCAGTCAAGCGGTTGATCGCGTTGCAGCCAAGTACAACATACCCTGTTACGAAACTCCCACTGGCTGGAAATTTTTCGGCAATTTACTGGATGCCGGAAAAATAACCATTTGTGGTGAAGAAAGTTTTGGTACAGGCTCCGATCATGTGCGTGAAAAAGACGGTTTATGGGCGATACTATTCTGGTTAAATTTAATTGCCATAAAACGCCAGTCTGTTGCTGATATTGTCCATGAACACTGGCAAAAATTCGGCAGGGACATTTATTGTCGCCACGATTATGAAGCGATCGAAAGCCCTGTTGCCGACAGTATTGTTGAGCATTTACGCGAACAATTAACCACCTTGCCTGGCCAAAGTTTTGGTGAATACGTGGTTAGCTATGCAGATGAATTTAGTTATGAAGACCCGATAGACGGCAGCATCAGTAAAAATCAAGGTATGCGCGTTGGTTTTGAGAACGGCTCACGGATTGTTTTTCGCTTATCAGGAACCGGTACCGTCGGTGCAACCTTAAGAATCTATATCGAGCGCTTTGAAGCTGACGTCACTAAACATGACCAGGATGCTCAAGAAGCACTAGGCGAATTAATTACCCTCGCCGAACAGTTTTGTAAAGTTAAAAAAAGAACCGGCAGAACAGAACCTGATGTGACGACTTAAAAGCAGGTAAAAGGTGAAAGGTGAAAGGTGAAAGGTGAAAGGTGAAAGGTGAAAGGTGAAAGGTGAAAGGCTCAAAAAGATGTCCATTTAGCCTTTAGCCCTTAGCCTTGAATCTTAAACCTTGAACCTTGAACCTTGAACCTTGAACCTTGAACCTCGAACCTCGAACCTTGAAACTAACCACTCATATTATGTGCAATGTCGTGCAATGAACAGATCAATAGCACACCGGCAGCAATCAAGGCAATTTGTTGCAATGAGGTTTTCATGTCGGTTTTGGTATGCAATGAAGGTATCAAATCGGCAACGGCAATATAAATAAAACTTGAAGCCGCCAAAGCCAAAAAATATGGCAGGCTGTCATGCAAATCTTCCAGGCTAAAGTAAGCCAACACTCCGCCCAACACAGTGGTCAAACTGGCCAGTACATTGTAAAAAAGCGCTTTACCCCGGGAATATCCACTGTCCAACAAAATGGCAAAATCACCGACTTCTTGTGGAATTTCGTGCGCGGCCACCGCTAAACTGGTAACAATACCCAATTGAACGTCGGTTAAAAACGCAGCGGCAATTAAAACACCATCAACAAAATTATGGATGCTATCGCCCAGAATAATCAACGCGCCCGCCGACTTGGCACCGCTGTGGCTGTGTCCGTGATTGTGCTCAGGGTGGCCACTGTGCGCGTCATCACCATGAGCCTCACAACTGCCGTAATGACAATGACGCCAGATCAACAGCTTTTCCAGCACAAAAAAACCGAGTATACCGGCTAAAATCGTTGCCGATAATGACTGGAACTGCTCCGGCTTCACTTTTTCAAAGGCCTCGGGAATCAACCCCCAAAAGGCAACCGCCAATAACGCACCAATTGCAAAACTAATTCCGTGCGGCAATATGGCCTTGCGGTGATGATCTCGCAATAATAAAAAAACGGCGGCGGCCATCACGCTTAATACACCACCAACAGCGGTAAAGATGATAATTAATACCAATAAATTCACTACGTTATTCTCTCCAAATTAATGTCGCCATGCGCCCTGTTTGTGACTCCCTTCGATAAGAATAAAAACGCTCATGCTCGGTAAAAGTACAGTGTGTGCCGCCATAAACATTAACTATGCCTAGCGCGGCCAATTCAATCCGGGCCAATTGGTAAATATCTGCCAACCACTTGCCGTTACCTTGCTGTTTAAAGGCATCATTGAATGTTACTGATTTTTCCAGAAAAGCCTCACGCACTTCAGGCCCTACTTCAAAACAGTCAGGCCCGATTGCAGGCCCTAGCCATACGAGTAAATCCCCCCTAGCCCCCCTTTTAAAAAGGGGGGAACTTAGATCAGTGTTGTAAAACTGATTGACCTCCCCCTTAAAAAAAGGGGGGCTGAAGGGGATTTGCATGGCGACAACCGTATTCGTGATTACACCCGCCAACAAGCCTCGCCAACCCGCGTGAATGGCCGCTATCAGTGCACCATCCGTGGAACAAACCAGCAACGGCAAACAATCCGCCGTCATCACGGCACAGACAACACCTGATTCATTGGTATAACTGGCATCGGCTTGCTCTAATAAAGCAGTTTTAACCGCCTTAACGGCACGATTACTGTGTATTTGCTCCAGCCATATCGGTTCGGCGGGTAAATCCAGCATTGCCCTTATAATTTGCCGATTTTGCCTGACCCGCTCATTATCATCACTGACATGAGCGGCTGGATTAAGGCTATAAAAAGTGCCTGGACTCACACCCCCCGTTCGCAACGTGGTTGCTGCATGAATGTTGGCGGGTGCCGGCCAGTCGGGAATCAGCCAGTGTTTAATCCCGGTCATTATCAGATAAAGCTGCCAATAATCGCGTCATATCGTCAGGTAAAGGCTGTTCCCATTCACAATATTCATCCGTCACCGGATGCTGTAAACCCAATTTTGCCGCATGTAATGCCTGCCGTTTAAAGCTGCGCAATTCTTTTTCCAGTTGCTCGCTACAATCAGCCGGTAATTGAAAACGCCCGCCATAAACCTGATCACCCAACAACGGATAACGAATATGCGCCATGTGTACGCGTATTTGATGGGTACGCCCGGTTTCCAGCTTAACCTGAACCAGAGTATGCCTTGTAAAGCGCTTCTCCACACGATAATGCGTGACCGCAAATTTACCGGATTCTTTAACCGCATAACGTTTACGGTCAGTAGGATGTCTGGCGATAGGCTCATCTACCGTTCCACCCGCTGTCATCCGGCCTCGGGTAATCGCTAAATATTCTCGGGTAATCGCCCGTTCCTGTAGCTGTTGGGTAAGGCTGTTATGCGCTTGCAGGGTTTTTGCAATCATCAGCAAGCCGCTGGTTTCTTTATCAATTCTGTGCACAATACCGGCTCTGGGCAGCGTTTCCAGCGTTGAATTATGGTTTAGCAAGGCATTTAACAAAGTGCCGTGCCAGTTACCCACAGCGGGATGCACTACCAAGCCTGCCGGTTTATTGACAATTAAAAGACTGTCATCTTCAAAAACAATATCTAAAGGAATGGACTCCGCTTCAGACGTAATAACCACTTCTGCCTCGGCATCCAGCGTTATCTCTTCGCCACCCTCAAGTTTGTCTTTTGGCTTTAGTAATAAGCCGTTGACATGGACTCGCCCGGATTTAACCCAAGTTTGCAGTTTACTGCGCGAATAATCCGCAAACACTTCTGCAAGCACTTGGTCCAAACGCATACCCGCCATTTCGTAAGGCACTTCTGTTATTAATCTTGTCATAACAAGTTCTTCTGAATAACCCATTGTTAAGTTATACTCACTGGATACATAGCCAATTCTGGTTTCGCCGTTTATCCTGCGAGAAAACCTCTAATATTACAACGTGTCGTTAGTACTATGCGATTAATTTTAATTAAATTTTCATTTATTTGCTTTTTAAGCCTTTCTCTTCAAGGCTGTGGAACACTTAAAGAACTCTTTTCCAGTGACCCCAGTTCATCGGATGAAAAAGAATATGCCGACTGGACAGCCGAAAAATTTCGCACCCAGGCTAAAACAGCCGTGGATGCGGGCAGTTATGAAAAAGCTATCAAGCTTTATGAAGCGCTTGAATCCCGTTATCCTTTTGGAGAAGATTCCGCTCAAACAGAACTGGATATTGCTTACGCCTATTTTAAAAATAATGATCCGGACTCGGCAATTGCTGCCGCTGATCGCTTCATTAAAATGAACCCTCGCAGTCCCGGTGTCGATTACGCTTATTATTTAAAAGGTCTGGTTAATTACAATCGCGGGATAGGTTTTATTGATCGGTTCCTGCCGACCGATACCTCACAACGCGATACGGCAACTGCCCGCGATGCCTTAAAAAACTTTGAAGAACTGATACAACGCTTCCCGAACAGTAAATATGTACCCGATGCGCGGTCGCGAATGGTTGCACTTAAAAACAATCTGGCCATGTATGAAGTCCATGTTGCACGCTATTACATGAAACGTAGAGCTTATGTTGCAGCAGCAGACCGAGCATCAACAGTCATTGACAAATATCAGCGCACCCCGGCGGTTCCTTATGCCTTGCTGGTTTTACAGGAAGCTTATACAAACCTCAATATGGCTGATCTTGCTAAAGATGTGACCCGGGTTTATGATTTAAACTATCCCAATGGCCCACCTGTAGCCGAGAATGTTAATTCAACAACCTCTCATAAAATCTGGGACTTTATTGGTCTTGAAAAATAGGGGTAACGCGAAGAGTGCCAAGGCGAATTTTTCGTCTTGCACCCTTGATGGTGGTTTTTTAAACGTTGTTACTCTATATTCAAGTTTTTATTCATTGATTTTAAAAAATGATGTAAATTCAGTCTATCAAATCATAGCCGAGACCAGACTGCCAACCTAATGACAAGCTATAGTCGCGACGTGGGCGTCGCTCCCACCGGAATGCACATGAAATAACTTAGGCATCTTGCGCCCTCTCCCTCTGGGCATAGGTATCTACACAAGTCCTACTGCTCCTTCTCATCCAAAGGGAGAAGGTTGGGATGAGGGGATGAGGGGAATGTAACTGCTTGATTTTATTCTCCTCACCCCTCTCCAACAGGAGAGGGAGCTTAGCTTATCCATATCGTAACTCATTGTTTTTATTATGAGTTAAAGTTGCGTAGATACCTATGCCCTCTGGGAGAGGGTTGGTGTGAGGGAATATAAATGGTCAAGTTATTTCATGCACTATCCACCGTGGGAGCGACGCCCACGTCGCGACTAAGGAACGAGCACGAAATAACTTGAGCAACTTATAAAATTGCCGCTTCAGG
>JBAXXH010000084.1:0-15131 GCA_037127995.1 Methylococcaceae bacterium
TTATACCGGGTTGAGTTTGGCTGGCGATGCTACCTTGGCCGGTAGCGGTGCAACGGTGCTGAGTAACAGTACGCGCAACTTCATCGCCAGCAGTAATCCTGCGATCAAGACACTGACCATCGGCAACGGTTACACGGTTGAGGGCGGTGGCAACCTGGGAATTAATCCTTCCGTCGGTGGTAGTAGTTACCTCAAGGTGGTCAACCAAGGCACTGTCAAAGCTAATACTTCAAGTGGTTTAAGCATCAATGTCAGTGACAGCGGCGGCACGGGCTTTGACAACAGCGCCGGTCAGATACAGGTGGCAAACGGCTCCTCCCTGAGTCTGGATGGCGGCACGATCAGCGGCGGCAGTATCCAGGGAGCTGGCAGCGCTATTCTCAAAGGTAGTGGGATATACAAAGACTTGACACTTGCCGGTAGCTTGCAGATTACCAATGGTCAAAGCCTCTACATTGCAGGCACGAATACCAACACCGGCACGATGTCGCTGAACGCTTTGAACTCTTATACCGGGTTGAGTTTGGCTGGCGATGCTACCTTGGCCGGTAGCGGTGCAACGGTGCTGAGTAACAGTACGCGCAACTTCATCGCCAGCAGTAATCCTGCGATCAAGACACTGACCATCGGCAACGGTTACACGGTTGAGGGCGGTGGCAACCTGGGAATTAATCCTTCCGTCGGTGGTAGTAGTTACCTCAAGGTGGTCAACCAAGGCACTGTCAAGGCCAATACCTCAAGTGGTATAAGCATCAATGTCAGTGACAGCGGCGGCATGGGCTTTGACAACAGCGCGGGTCGGATACTGGTGGCAAACGGCTCATCTCTGAGTCTGGATAGCGGCACGATCAGCGGCGGCAGTATCCAGGGAGCTGGCAATAGCGGTTTCAGCGGCAATGGTGCCTACAAAGACCTCACCCTGCAAGGCGGCTTCGGAATATCAGGTAATGCCCTGTACACCGATGTCACTTTTAACGACGCCAACACATTTTTTAATGGAGCCATTGCAAGAATTACCGGTACAATAACCAACACCGGCACGATGTTGCTGAACGCTTCGAACAATTATACCGGGTTGAGTTTGGCTGGCGATGCTACCTTGGCCGGTAGCGGTGCAACGGTGCTGAGTAACAGTACGCGCAACTTCATCGCCAGCAGTAATCCTGCGATCAAGACACTGACCATCGGCAACGGTTACACGGTTGAGGGCGGTGGCAACCTGGGAATTAATCCTTCCGTCGGTGGTAGTAGTTACCTCAAGGTGGTCAACCAAGGCACTGTCAAAGCTAATACTTCAAGTGGTTTAAGCATCAATGTCAGTGACAGCGGCGGCACGGGCTTTGACAACAGCGCCGGTCAGATACAGGTGGCAAACGGCTCCTCCCTGAGTCTGGATGGCGGCACGATCAGCGGCGGCAGTATCCAGGGAGCTGGCAGCGCTATTCTCAAAGGTAGTGGGATATACAAAGACTTGACACTTGCCGGTAGCTTGCAGATTACCAATGGTCAAAGCCTCTACATTGCAGGCACGAATACCAACACCGGCACGATGTCGCTGAACGCTTTGAACTCTTATACCGGGTTGAGTTTGGCTGGCGATGCTACCTTGGCCGGTAGCGGTGCAACGGTGCTGAGTAACAGTACGCGCAACTTCATCGCCAGCAGTAATCCTGCGATCAAGACACTGACCATCGGCAACGGTTACACGGTTGAGGGCGGTGGCAACCTGGGAATTAATCCTTCCGTCGGTGGTAGTAGTTACCTCAAGGTGGTCAACCAAGGCACTGTCAAGGCCAATACCTCAAGTGGTATGAGCATCAATGTCAGTGACAGCGGCGGCACGGGCTTTGACAACAGCGCGGGCCGGATCCTGGTGGCAAACGGCTCTTCCCTGAGTCTGGATGGCGGCACGATTAGCGGCGGTACGCTGATCAACGACGGTACGCTGAGCAACAAGACCAACAGTACTCTGAACAACACCGACAAACTTAGCAATACTGGCAAACTGAGCAACATCGGTAAAATCAACAATAGTGGTGCCTTTTTTGTTACAAAAACAGGTATCGTTGATGGAACAGGGTCTATCGCGCAAACGGCTGGAGACTTGACTTTAGATGGCAGTATGTCGCAAAAAAGCGTTGCAATTAATGGCGGTGTACTCAATGGCACTGGAACACTTACAACATTAGCCGGACTTAATGTAGGCGCTGGCGGTTCAGTCAATCCTGGTGATGTGGGCGTTCCGGGTAAGCTCGTGGTGAATGGAGGTGTTACTTTCGCCTCTGGCGGCACCCTGAATATCGGGATAAATGACGCGACCCATTTCGGTTTTCTTGACGTCAAAGGTATAGCCGACTTTACTCAAGGAAGCCATATAGCTTTCAATTTTGGAGGAACCGACCCTTTATCTTTGGCAGGTTACAGCTTCACCGTGTTAAGTGCGGAAAGTATTTCAAACAATGCGCTGAATTTACTGAGTTTTAGCGGATTTAATAATTTGACAAAAAATGCTACCCTCACTTGGAATGGTAATGTTGAAAGCCTGAACATTAAATTTTCGGTTGTGCCGATTCCTGCGACTGCTTGGCTTTTCGGCTCGGCCCTTATGGGTTTTATCTGTTTTAATCGCCGTAAACATATAAAATCTGTCTAATTGGCATTGATAACTTAACTATTAGCCATGTCGGGCACATGCTTTTCGTGCCCGACATTTTGATGCATCATCGTATCAATGATATGTGGTTTCACTGCTGCTATTTTATCATCGGATACTGTAATGTAGGGCACGAAAAACATGTGCTCGATCTGGCTGGCTTTTCTTTCTTGCGCAGGGTGCATTTATGGTGTAAAAAGGAATCACATATACACCATATTACGAGGATAGGGCAATGACAAGGCAAAGCATTTCTTTTACTGCACCAAATGATAGTTGGTTAAATTCCTTGATTGAAAGCGAGGAATACAACAGCAAAAGCGAAATTGTAAATGACCTAATACGCAAAGCACGGGCACATCAAAATGAAATGGAAATAATTTGTGCCAGGTTGATTAAGTCAGAAAATAGCGGATTTATAACACAGACCGCAGCGGAGATTAGAGCAGAATTCAAGGAGGAATTGAGGCGTAATGGGGAGTTATAAAATACCAAATTATTAAACAATCAGGAAAAATCATGTATGCCATTGAATTTGAAACAGACGTTCACAACAATACCATTCAAATCCCCATTGAATATAAAGAACTCGAAGCCAAACACATTAAAGTTTTTATCGTAGAAGTTAAAGCAACAGCCAAATTACTACCCGCTGGCTTTTTAAATCCTGTCCTTATCAGCAGCTACAAAAACATTGCTAAACGGGACGAATTATATGACGGATAAGGCTTTTATAGACACCAACATTTATATTTATGCACTCACCGAATCGCAAGACCAAAAAGATGAAAGCAAAAGAAGCATTGCCTTATCGGTTTTTGAAACCCTGATACAATCTCAAACCATTGTCACCTCAACACAGGTTTTAAACGAATTTCATAGCAACTTGGTTAAAAAGTTTAAATTAGACGATGTTGCAGTTTTCAATATCGTTGAACAAAATATTTTGCCAATTTCATTAATTGCGCCTATCGGCTTTCAAACCTATCATTTAGCTTTTAACCTTCGCTTACAATACAGTGTATCATTTTGGGATTCTTTAATTGTTGCCAGCGCGTTGGAAAATAACTGCACGACTCTTTACAGCGAAGATATGCAGCATCAGCAAAAAATTGAAAATCAACTATTGATTATTAACCCGTTTAAATAGTCGGGTAGGTCAGGTGACGGCTTTATCGTCGCCCGACATTTCAGCATTAAACAGACATAATTATCGGGCACGAAAAGCCCAAGCCCGACCAGCTAAAAATAAAATCCGTCCAATCAGTGTTATCCGTTGTCTATGAGCAAAGTCTGCCTCGTAGTTACGCGTTTCAAAACCGAAAGATTAAGTCGATAAACGTTGCTGCCACACAGCTATTTTTGCTTTTAAATCATCACTGTTAATGGTGGTTAGCTGGCGTTGTTTTAACAAACGTCTTCCGGCTACCCAAACATCGGTGACTTGTTGCCGACTGGCGGCATAAACAATTTGCGAAACCGGACAATATAACGGCTGGGTTTCCAGATGGTTTAAATCAATGGCAATCACATCCGCCGCTTTACCGATGCTAAGTGAACCACAAACAGCATCAAGCCCCAAGGCTTTAGCGCCATTAATAGTCGCCATGCGTAATGCCGTCATGGCGGGAACGGCACTGGCATCAGCGGCAACCGCTTTGCCCAGTAAAGCCGCCGTGCGCATTTCTCCAAACATATCCAGGTCATTGTTGCTGGCGGCACCATCCGTACCCAAGGCCACATTGATACCGGCGGCAAGGCACTTGGCAAGCTGACAAAAGCCGCTGGCGAGTTTTAAATTGGACTCCGGGCAATGCACGATATGAGCGCCTGATTCTGCAAACAGGCTGATTTCTTCATCGCTTAGCTGGGTCATGTGGACGGCTATCAAGGAGGGATTGACCAAGCCCAATTCCTGCAATCGTTGCAATGGCCGTTGTCCGGTTTGTGCCTGCGCCTGCTCGACTTCATGCACCGTTTCGTGAAGATGGATATGTATCGGCAACTCCAGTTCATCAGCCAGCGTTTTGATTTTTTGCAAAGGTTCATCCGATACCGTGTAAGGCGCGTGGGGAGCAAAAGCGGTCGTACACAAATCCGAAAGACGCAGTTGCTCATACAGTTCCAAGCCTTTTTCAATATATTCATCGGCGTTTTGTGCCCAGACCGAGGGAAAATCAATAATAATCATGCCAACGGTCGCACGAATGCCGTGGTGTATCGCTTGCGCTGCGGTGACATCAGGAAAAAAATACATATCGTTAAAGCAGGTGGTTCCGCCCAGAATCATCTCGGCAATCGCCAAATCAGAGCCGTCTTTGACAAACGCTTCACTCATCCATTGGTGTTCCAGTGGCCAAATATGGTTTTGCAGCCAATCCATCAGCGGCAAATCATCAGCAATACCGCGCATTAACGTCATCGCCGCATGGGTATGGCAATTGATTAAGCCCGGTAGCAAGGCATGATTTTCCAGATTTTCGGTGGTCTTGCCCTGATATTTTTGTTTGGCAAGCTCCGTCGGCAATAAATCAATGATTTTGCCGCTATCAATCACCAAACTATGGTGTTCGTAGGTTACGGATTCCGGTTCAACGGGTATAATCCAGCGAGCATGGATAAGGGTGTCGACTATCATGAGTTGTTCCTGTAGGTGGTGGGCTTGGCCTAAATGTAAGCTGACACTATCAATTACGATTGACGGGTTGGCATCAGCAACCGATTATAATGTCCAGTAATCAAATTATAACTTTTTACCCTTAGGTTTTATTAAATAATGACTCTGCAAACTAAAAAATCTGTACAAGCCCTGCAATGGACAGGCACTTCATTAAAAGTGCTGGATCAGCGGCAACTCCCGGAAACATTGGTTTATGATGATTATAACAATGCGGCAGGCGTTACCGAAGCCATTGCCACGATGCGGGTACGTGGCGCTCCGGCAATTGGTATAGCCGCCGCTTATGGGGTCGCGCTTTCTGTCATTCAGCATTGTGCAGACGCACCTGTAAACTGGCAGCAAAAAGTAGCCGATGATATTGCCATGCTGGCAAAGTCCAGACCTACCGCAGTCAATTTGTTTTGGGCGCTGGAGCAAATGAAAGCCTTGTTGGAACAGCCGTTAACGAATCCTCAAGCGGCCTTTATTGCCTGTGCCGAGAAAATCCATGCGGATGATATTGTCGCCAACATGACCATGGGCGAGTTGGGCGCTGATCTTTTAACGGGTGTTAAAGGCGTTATGACTCATTGTAATACCGGTGCGTTGGCTACCGGTGGTTATGGGACTGCGCTGGGTGTTATTCGCAGCGCAACCCAAAGACAGTCGTTAAACGTCTATGCCGGAGAAACTCGTCCTTGGCTACAGGGCGCAAGGTTAACCGTTTGGGAATTGGCACAAGACGAAATTCCGGTTACCTTACTGGTGGATTCGGCGGCGGCTTGGCTAATGAAATCAGGCGCTATCGATTGGGTTATTGTTGGTGCCGACCGGATTGCCGCCAACGGCGATACCGCCAATAAAATAGGCACCTATTCGTTGGCGGTGTTGGCTAAACAGCATGGCGTTAAATTTATGGTCGTAGCACCGACAACAACTCTGGATTGGACGATTGAAAATGGCGATCAGATAGATATTGAGCAACGTGATCAAAGTGAATTATTGCCTGCTTGTTATAATAAAGACGGGTCGTTAGTTAGTGCCTGGAATCCGGTATTTGACGTAACCCCGGCTGAATTGATTTCAGCGATTGTAACCGAGCGTGGCGTGGTATTAAATCCAACTGAACAAGGTATGAGAGGATTAAAAGATGTTATTTGACAAGAAAGGCAACAATCCGGCTTTGGCGGTGGGTTATTTGTTTAAAGGTCTGACGTTATTGACCAGTACGCAATTACGCGCATTTATCCTGATCCCGATTTTAATTAATATCGTGTTGTATAGCGCCGCTTTGCTGCTGGGCTATTACTACATTTCCGATTTGATTAACCAGTTTATTCCCGGTTGGCTGCACTGGTTAAGCTGGGTATTATGGCCCTTGTTTTTTGTCAGCTTTATCATAGCCGGATTTTTTACCTTTACGGTATTGGCTAATTTACTGGCTTCGCCTTTTTACGGCAAATTATCCGCCAAAACCCTGACGCTAATAACGGGACAAACCAGCGCAACGGCTGAACAGCCATTAGCCAAGGTTATGCTGGCAGAAGCAAAGCGTGCCGGTTATTTGTTAAGCAGAGCCTTACCGTTGGTAATCCTGTCCTTTATTCCCGGCATTAACGTACTGGCACCTTTCTTATGGGCTTTATTCGGCGCGTGGGGTATGGCACTGGAATACATGGCCTATCCATTGGAAAATGAAGGCGTGTTGTTTTTAGAACAGAAACAACTGGTTAAAAGCATACGCTTGGGTGCCTTAAGTTTTGGTGGTGTCGCCGCCATGGGCTTGACTATTCCGCTGTTAAATATCATCGTCGCACCTGCCGCTGTTATTGGTGCGACCATTTATTTTAATGACGTGAAAAAACAGGGTTAAGATTAAAACCCCTTCATATAAATAAAACGTGAGTGACGGGATTGCAAGTCCCGTCACTCTTCGTTTTGTTTGGCAGTGTGCTGGTAAACGTTCCGGCAATCGTGTCTTGCAACGACAGTTTTTGCCCTTTTTTATGGTGTATGACGCTTCGCCTATACACCCTACGATCTAAAATGCCATGCGCTCAATCAATCACGATCTTGATGTTGCCGATACTGGCCATAGACGCTATTTCCTTGGTTATAGCCACCTTCGCGATATTCCTCCCGTTGCTCACGGTAAGGCTGTTGCCCCCAGTAATTGTTCTGTCTATAGTTTCCATAGCGTGCAGGTGCAGGATAGCGAGCGCCATAATAAGGTTGGTACACAGGATAATTGTTATAGCCATAGTTTCCATACGAGGCAGGGTAGCCAGCGCAACCGCTTATTAACGTAAGAATAAAAATCGCAGTTAGGGAATGAACTTGAATAAAGTGAATATGTGGCTTCATGATTTAATGGTGATTAGTTAATAATGGCATTACCAAGCGATCTGGTAGATAAGGGGTGCAAATCTCGATGGGGCTTCGTTACTTATTTTTTGTGTGGCAGCTGGATAAGTACATAGCTCAATGTCATTAAGTTAAGCCGTTCGCTGAGCGGAGTCGAAGCCAGCTAAATCGCTTCGACTCCGCTCAGCCAACGGTTTATCTTGCCAAGAGGCACTTAACTTAATGGCATTGGTACATAGCCTATTCGGAGGTGCGTAAAATAGCTAATTATGTTTACAGATTGAGAACAATAGTCAGTTTGTACTTCCTTAATACTTTGGAGCAAGCCAATGCCAAGGCATTCTATTTACTGAAAATCCCTTGCCAGCCTCCAGAAATTAGCCGGGTGATGAGCATAAGAATAAACGGTACGGACAAACCCGCCGGGGCCGCCAGATAGCACGGCTGCCAGTGTGGTGCAAATTTTGCCTTGTATTCGTAAAGTCCTTCAAAATTGTAAAACTGATCACCCATTTTGAAAATGGTGGCACCCAATTTATGCCACAAGGGCGCTAAAGGACGGTGTTCCAAGCCTGCCAAAGGTGCCATGCCTAACGAAAACCAGTGGTAATTTTCTGCTTTACCCCACAGCATCAGTTCGGCGAACAGAAAATCCATGATGCCATTCGGGCTGTCCGGATCGTAACGCATCAAGTCGATGGATAACTCTTCCCGTCCCGCAGTTTGCCAAAGATTGGCAAACGCACTGATTTGCCCGGTTTCATTTTTTATCACCGCCACATCAGTGCACCGAATATAGTTTTCATTGAAAAAACCCAGCGAGAAGCCTTTTTCCCGTGTGTTTTTATGTAATAGCCAAGCCTCTGAAATTCGCTGTAATACCGGTAATTCAGCATCAACTGCCGATCCGGTTAGAATTTCAAACCGATAGCTTAACTTTCCAAATTTGTTGCGGGCGCTACGTTGCGAATCTCGCTGTTTGCCTTGCAAACTAAAAGTTGATAAATCTACCTTAGCTTCTTCACCGAGTTTGAATAATGACAAGCCCAGATCAAGATAAGACGGCAAGTATTCAGCACTGGCTTGGTAAAAAACCGCTTTGGCATTATAACGATCGGCCTGTTCCACGAATTGATACAGCAATTCATCAATAGCGGTTTTTTCACCCACCGGATCGCCCATGGCAATCCAGAATTGGGTCGTCGTGGCAAACATAATAAAAGCATTGCGTTCAAGATTCCATAGCAGGTATTTGTCGCCCAGCAATGCTAAAAATCCTTGGGTGTCAGCGCACTTTACCAATAGTTGGCGGGCTTCGGTGAGTTCCGCTTCTGTTGGTTTTAGCAAGGCATGAGGTGGTGCAATACTCAATAAACGTGACAAGCCATAAGCCACAGCTATTACCGTCATCAGTAACAAGGCCCTTAAAAACCGTGGCGCATTGCCATCATAAGAAAACTGCCACCATAAATCGTGCGAGTATTCGATATCCCGGTAGGCGAAAAATCCCAGCCAGATTGAGCCTGCCAGCACCATGGTAATGGTTGCCAACCCAGGTTTCGAAAAAGACATGCGCAGCAGTGACGACCGACGTTGAAAGTAACTGCGGGTTGGCAGCATCAGTAGCAGTATCACCGATAATACCAGTGCTTCACGCCAATCGAAACCCTTAAGCAAAGAAGCCGCTATCCCTAATGCCAGTAAACCAAGGCTGCCATACCAGGCGGCATCAATCCTGAGCCGGATACCTCGCGCCAGAAATAGCAACAATAAGCCCACCAGGCTACCGGTCAAATGCGATAACTCAATGACGGGTAACGGTAATAAGTCTCCTAGCGACTCCAATATTTCAGGGTTGGCGGGAATAGAGCCGGAAACAAGTAGCAATCCACCCGCAAGCAGCAATAACAGTGAATACAGCTGCGGCATGATGGCAGACAGGATGCTGCGTAAGCCATTGCCGGCTGTAATTAACACCATTCTGCGGCTATAAACTTCATAACTTAGCAAGCCCACACCAGCCAGTAATACCGGAATAAAATAGTAAATAACCCGATACAATAGCAAAGCGCTAATTAAAACCAAATGCTGATCGGTTGCTTCGATGCTCGACATTAGCCACAGAAAAGCACTTTCAAACACACCGATACCGCCAGGCACTTGGCTAATAACACCGACAACCTGAGCGACTACAAAAACGACGACGAACGCACCAAAGTCGATATCCACCTTGCCAATTAATAGTACCCACAGCACCAGTGATGACAAGACAACATCGATACTGGATACCAATGTTTGCCAGAATGCCATTGTCGGCGTGGGTAAATATAATTCAAAGCCTTTAATCAGTAGCGGCTTGCGCCATAACCCTACCGCCCCCCAATAGACCAGTAAAGAAGCCGCACAAATCAGGCTGACCCAATGAATGGCTTGCGGCTCCTGAAGGGCATTTGATACATAGTACGGAAACAACAAACTGCCGATCAATCCCAAGCTTAGCGCACCTAATAGATAGGTGGCCGTTTGAAACAACGAAATTTTTAAAATATCCCAGCCTGGCACGCCCCATTTTGAATAAAATCGGTAACGAATGGAACCTCCAGCCGCCCAAGCATGGCCGGTATTATTACTGATGGCATAACTTAATAAGGCGGCCGCAACCATTTTGGGTAGCGGAATTTGCTTATGACCGGTAAAGCGTAAGGCCAGCCAGTCATAACCTGCTAAAACCAGATAATTGATCACCGTGAGTGCAAAAGCGGCGAAAACAATCCGCATTGGCATTGCTTGCAACGATGACAGAATGTCACTCAAATCGTGAACTTTGATTTGATTATGAACAATGTACAGTGCACAGACAAATAAAACCAAAGGGAATAAGTGAATGATTTTTTGGACAAATCGACTGAGTGTTTCGCGGGTCATGAGCTGATTATTGAGGTGTTATAAATATTCACGTTAATTAATGCCGTGCAGCCGGTAGACATCCAGAATTTGCCGCGTTAATTTTGGATAATCATTATCGAAGTGGTGTCCACCCGGTAATTCCAAAATGTTGGCTTCGCTACTTAATAAATCGGTACAGGCTGTTTCGGCTTTTTCTTCTTTTCCATAGATACATAAAATCTTGTTTTTGGGTATTTGCGCTAATTCTGGTGCCAGAGGCAGCTCGCCTGCGCTTTGTCCGAGCCAGCCTGAGACATGAATTTCAAAATCAGCCGTATTGGCCAGTGCTATTAACACCAATAGCGTAACGTCGGTTTTATCTTGTGCCGTCAGGTGATTGTAAATGACTGGCAAGATGTCGGCACCGAAGGAATAGCCTGCCAGTATAAAAGACTTTGTACCCCAGTGGTTTCGGTAATAAGCCATCGTTGCTGCCAAATCGGCGGTTGCTTGCTCTGGCGTTTTGTGGTCCCAGAAATAACGCAGCACATCTATACCCACTACGGGATAATTCAGTGCCGCCATTTCTCCCGCGACGGTTCTATCCAAGTCACGCCAACCACCGTCACCGGAATAGAAAAGCGTGACGCTTTCACTGGCTTTAGCAGCGGGTACTTCAACGACGGGCATAGGCGGTAAAGATTGGCTAGTCTGGCCGATACCGGCCTTCAATTCTTCAATCAGTAGGGTATCAAATGGTGTATTGTAAGCTGCAATTTGAGTGTCGACATTACTCAATGTTTTAATAAAAACGGCCGTTTTAGTCGCGGGCTGATCGGTCCAAACCGAACGCCAGTTGCTTTTCAGTCCAGGGGACGAGACCAAGCGTTGCTCCTGATTCAGATGTTGGGTGCTCAATGGCGGACACAAAGTCAGATCGGCAGGTAAATCAACTGAAAAACCGATGGAGAGATTAGTGACGGCATCTTGCGCTGTTGATTGGGCATTGATAAACGGTATCAGTGCGCCTTCGGCAATGCCCGTAACAAACAAATGGTTTGTTGATGGCTTCGGCAACTCTTTTGTCAGTGTATCTATAAATGCTTTAATAGGGTTTACCTCTAAACAGTGGCCTGTTTCGACAGCAAAGCCTTTAAAGAACTGCGATGAATCGACAATGGCTGCAATAATGCCGGTTGCCGCCAAGCGCTGCGCAAGATCCTTTGCCGGAAATTTATTGGTATCGACAAAAACTAATGCCAGTCCTTGAGTTCCCCAAACAGGTTGGGCCACCGCTATATCGCCAACGTTTTCAATGTTAAGCGTTTTTTGTAGAATGGGTGGCTTGATAGGGGCTACCTGCCAGATACCCATTAAAGTTAAGCTTAACAAGAGGCAAACAAACAGACGTTTTTTGATTTTCATTAGCGGTTCTATTTTAAAAAATTAGGACGAATTACTTCAGCAGTTCTATATCCAGAAACGATGCAATTAATTGATTGATCTGTCTGGCATGAGTAACCGGGGCGGCGTGACCTGCACCCTCCACAATTTCAAGTTTGCCGCTTGCCAATATCTGCGCCAATTCACTGGAGTGTGACAAATCAATAATGTCATGCTCACCGACAATCACAAGGGTGGGTGCCGTAATAGCCTGTAAATCGGAATGAGCAAATTGCGGTGACGTTCGCCATAACTCCTTAATTTCCGCTTCCAGAGTTGCATGTCTTTCACCCGCTCCCGACCACCAACTACGCAGCCAATCGGTAATGTTTTTGGGTGGAAGTAGAGACTCATTTTTAACGTTATCGGTTTCAGGGATCAATCCGGAAGGTTTGAAATTGGCACTGATCGCTACAATTTTACCGATACGTTGCGGCGCTTCACGCCCCAGCAATAGTGCAATAATGCCGCCATCGCTCCAACCGATAATATCGGTGCGCTGAATACCCAGTCGATCGAGCACCAGTAGCGTATCTTCAGCAAAAATTTGATAACTAAGTTTGGATTTACCGGCCGTTGAATCGCCGTGACCACGAGTATCAATCAATATAACTTGTCGCCCGGAAGTGACTAACCAAGGTATTTGAGAAAACCAACTGAGTTTGTTGCTCAATCCGCCATGCAACAATAGGACAGGCTCACCGTGTCCATAAGAAACATAATGGATATGTGCCCCTTGGTAATCAATATTACCCGTTTCGGCTTGTGTGGTTGTTGAGCACTTCCACGTCAGGTAGTTGAGGGCATTAAACGACACGGGCCTTAGCCAGATAAAAAGTGACATAACCATTACCCATAACAACACCCAACTTATACAGAAAATTCGCTTCATTAAAAAAGTACTATTCTTTTCCGGTCAGGATTTTGCGCTTTATTGGCAATGTACTTTTATCAATACTGGAAAGCATTGATTGATTTTTTTTCAGCATCTGCAAAAACGTCTACCGAAAAAGGGAGTGATGAAATTAAAACCAAAGCAGTATAAGTTGCAATCTTATTGGAATGTTTTTTCATATTATTTCTCTCGGTTGAAATTTAATTTCTTAATAAAGATATACAGCATTAAGCCATTTACGTGCCATAAGTTAAAAACAACAATAACACAAACAATATCAATGGGTACCGACAAGAAAAAGGAAATTAAAATAACCCCTGAAAGTGATAAAGGTTCAAATAAGCCCTTAATAAGGTTCTTTTCAACTACTAATTGGAAATAGTGAGTTTGGAATGATCAGCTTTCTGACTATGACCTTATAGGTGCTTTAACTTTACATCGCTTAAAAATTACCGACCTGTACGATTAACTTTTTAACATGAAATAATCCAATAAAATCATGTAAATAAAGCTTTAAAAAATCGTTTTTTCACGGGCAACTTAAAGAGCATACTCGTAACTTATTGTTTACTTGATGCTCATTGCAAAAATAAGAAAATCTAATCGTACAGCTCGAAAATTACCACGTAAAAAGATCAGGTAATTTCATTGATTAAATTCGCTTTAAAATTCCAAATGTACTCGAACGCCATAAATATCTACGGGTCCACGATCTGCGTTATAACCGGGATTGGCCAAATGTTGATAGTCAACAGACAGCCAGGCGGATTTGACGACATGGCATTGATAATAAATATCGGCAACTTGCTCGGGTTTATAAGTCATCTTGCCGTCACCGATAAATGCATCAATGCCGCCCATATTCAAAAAAGCGACATGGTCTTTTGAAATCCAATTTTGTGCATAGCCCAGCCCTATTGAATCTTTTTCCCGCCCCCAACGAAAACCCTTCATGGCCGCGCCCAAAGAGATAGATTGGTCGGCGGACGTATAGTTATACACTTCAGTTTTGCCGTCGGAAACCATGCCTCTAAAAAAACACCGATGTCTTCAGCAATACTTTGCTCCATGTTAATGCCGATACCCATTTTGGTATTGGTTTTTCTTGCCCAACAAAGATCGGGGGCTGATGCATTATCAGATCCATAATTAATGGTAGTGCATGTTGTCGCGTTCTTGGTCGGATCAGCCTGGTAGGCTGCAATAGCGTCACTAAACTTTCCCGCGTTGACACGGTTTCTATAGACCAACAGTTTTAATGCACCTTGTTGCCCTTTGATAACATGCTTATGTTCCAGCTCTGCCTGATCGCCATACAGCTTAAACAGGTTATATTTCATGCTGAGTACGTTAGGTACGGTAGGGACAGCAAATCGACCCAGCCGAAAGGCCCAATCATCAAAGTAATATTCGCCAGCGATACCTTCGGTAAAGCCCCGTGCATCGGCGGCAAAGTCATAAGCGGCATTGGTCATAAAGGAGACATTTGCGTTGTAACGCTTTCCAGATTCACTGGCGAAAAAGAGGCGGGTATTTCGTTTCAAAATATTTTTCTGGGCGACTCACAAACACGGCATTTGAAGATTTTAGGTGCCGAATATCGAAAAAACGCACTGGAGCCTATTTTTAGGCAATAAAACCCCTTAGCCGGTATCATCGGCTGTTGTTGCGGAACGCCTCGATACGATTTTAACCCGTTTTTTGAAGCGGAATCGGCTGAACCAGTGAGCGCATCTGCTCAATACGTCCCGCTTTCACATGGCCTAGCGCCATAGCCATCATAACTGCCAGCGCCAGGCCCATGCGGGTTTTCATTTTGGACAGCCCCCGGATAAAGTGTTTTTCAAAACAGAAACTGTTGTCGATGCGATTGTTAATGCGTTCCAAGGCGCTGCGGCGTGCATAGCCGCGCTTCCAGGAGGGACTGCCATGAGGTGTCGGAACGAAGATGCGCCGATTTTGCTCCGTGATGTCAATGCGGACAATACGTCCATAGTCGCCCGGATTTACTTGTCCGGCGGCGTGGCATTGGGCTTTACCCTGGCAGTCCAGTCCATAAGCAGCCGCAGGGCAGCGATATTTCAAAGTGTCACGATCAGCTTCGAAACCCTGAAAGGCTAAATCGCGTTGGATGCCGGTGACCAAGCAAACACAATGAACCGTGCCTTTTTCAGTATCAGACACCCTGATCTCTACTCAAAGCGTCCATTCAGTAGTATTAATAAAATATT
>JBAXXH010000085.1:0-14754 GCA_037127995.1 Methylococcaceae bacterium
AGTTATCTAAGCCGCCCAATCCTCTATTCTCAATCCCGCAATACGTTCAAACTCACGCACATTATGCGTGACCAGTGTAGCGTTTTTCGATAGTGCATGGCAGGCAATCCAAAGGTCATTGCCGCCAATTGGCGTGCCTGCTGTTTTTAGCAGCGTAAATTGTGTAGCGTAGTGTTGGCATAGACTTGGATTGGTGTCGTATTGAACCGGAATGATCTGGGTCAGCTGATACAACTGGTTCAATACCTGGGTTTTGCGTGTGCTTCGTTCTGCACCCTTGAGTAATTCGCCATAAGTAAAAAAAGACATACACAACGCTGATTCTTTATCCAGTGCATTGATGCGTTCGGCCACAGCGGGGGGTTTGTTTTTAAGCAAATAGATGAGAATATTGGTGTCCAACAGGTAAATCATAAAGACTCGCGATCCTGCATGACCGGCTGTTGCTGATAATCTCGTTCAAGCTGGCTAACAAAATCGTCATCAAATCCGTTCAGGACAGCCAATAAAGCCATGCCACGATTAATCGGCAGCGGATGAATCACCAAATCGCCGTTAGCGTTTTGACTAATTTCAACCTGACTCACATCCAGTCGGAATTCTTGCGGAATACGCACCGCTTGGCTGTTGCCGTTTTTGAAAATGCGTGTAGTTAAAGTTGCCATAGACTACTCCTAATGTATGTACATAAGTGTGTGTATTATAATTTTAGACCTGTGACCTTGCAAGTGATCATTTACCCGATATCACCGTAAAGCCAGCTTCAACATTGATCAGCTTCATCACAATCGCCTGTAATTCGTTGTTATCATTCACTGCAACATTTCCAACAAAACAGTAGTAGGGTACGCATCGCGCACCACAACCATGCCAGATAAAGAGCCCTAATTACGCTACAGGTGGAAAAAAACAATAGATTGTGGTGCAAATAAAACCGCTTAGTAGATGCTGTTTTAGGTGCGCGATGCGCACCCTACCACTATTCAGATCGTTTTGTAGCCAAGTATCAATCATTTATTGATGCCCTGTTGAATTTGTTGCCATAATTCATCAGGGCTAAAAACAGGTAACAAAGCCGTTTTAAAATCCTTACCATTTCTTGTCACAATACTATCAACACCGGCATAACAACTTGCTTGATATAACACAGCATCTTCAAAATCTGAAAAATCAGACAAAACCGCCTTTGCCAAAACCCCCTCATTAACTTCAGCTACTGAAAACAATTCCAACAACCGACCCACTAACGCTCTTGCTCTTTGTTTGTCCTGACGTTTCGCAACTAAATAATCAATCGTTGTTAAAGTCGTTGCACATAAATACCCATCAATCTCTTTACTGACCACCGCATCAAACAAATTGATGGACATCTGGGCAAAAGGCTCTCGAATTAACAGTACGTCCAAAATAATATTGGTATCAAATACAACCTTCAAAGGTATTTATCCTCAAGATGCTTTTTATAATCGCTTTCATCAAGCTTGGTACCTGCCAGCACACCAATAAATGACTGGGTTACCGGTAAATGGCCTTTTTTAGCCTCGCTTATTTTTTTTTCCAGATTAAGCTGTTGTTCCAGCAACATTTTTCTAATCGCTTCTTGCACAAACTCATTAACACTAACTTGCTGCAAAAGCTCTTTGCCTAAGTCATCGGGTAATTCAATAGCCAGTTGCATGTTATAGCCTCCAAATATTCATAGTTTTAAAAATTGTCCACGTTCCAATATTTGATCCAAATGAAAATCAAACTGATCGCTCCAATAAATCCGTTTATTTTTAAACTGTACCGTTTTAAATAAGGCAAAATCATAAAGCGGCTTGTAACAGGGGATGCGTTCCAATTCCGCCTTTACATCAAAATCAATGATCGAATCGTCATCTAAAGAGATGCGCAAGATGTAATTATCTCTAGCTTCAACATTTATCAGTTTCATCACAATCGCCTTATCATTTACTGCAACATTTCCAACAAAACAGGATGCCATAACGCATGATTAATTTCGCCCATTTTTCCAAGCAAACGTTGTTTATCAATCGTACGAATCTGGTCTAACAAAATTTTGGTTTTCTTACCTGAAAATTCAACTTCAGGGCGACAACCCAGTTTCTGACCTTTACTTGTCAACGGCGCGATAATTACACGCGGCAAAGTACCGTTTAAATCATCAGGTGAAACAATCAAACACGGGCGCGTCTTTTTGATTTCAGTTCCAACGGTTGGGTCGAGATTCACCCAATACACCTCACCACGTTTTACCATTCCCATTCCTCTAAGGCTTCACCAATCGGTAAAGAGGCTAAAACATCGATATCTTCTTCAGCGTTATAGCCTTCAAACCAATTTGCCCGTAGTGTTTTTGATGTGGCTGTCATGCCATTTTGCGCGGGTAGATCGGGCGCGTTTGATTCCAAGGCCATAAAAATAATTTCAATCGGACGATGACGAAATTCGACTGGAACAGTAATAACATCTTGTGGGTCTTCAATAATTTGACGTAGTGCAAACATTTCTTCTTCTCCTAATTGTCGTTCTTACCAATCTAATAATCTCTGTAGTCGGGTTAGGCACTAGCCGTAACCCGACACACATACTTCGATTTGTCGGGTTACGCTGTCGCTAACCCGACCTACGCAACTATATCCAGGGCAACCGCAAGGGATTGCCCCTACGATGGTATTTACCAATCGGCATTGAGGTATTTTTTCAGTTGACCTGGGTTTAATACTTCGTAAGGGATCATTTTCTTTTTCTGTAACGGCGCAATATTTTTGCCTACACCATCGTCAAGGATTGGATTGTAACCTTCGGCCAGCAGTTCATCGATTTTCAGCTTGAAGGCTTCAATCTCTTTCAGTTGCTTGAAGATTTTATCTTTCTCGTTCTGGGCATCGGCGCTGTCGTTGTTAGCCAAATCACTTTGTCGATTCATCAAGGCTCTTTCCCGATGCTCAATATAAACCGAACGTATCCGCAGCAACTTATCGCGGCTCCATTTGTAGATGATGACGTAGCAGTCAAAACCTTGTTCCGGCCCGCTGGAAAGATGCCAGATAAAGGGTGTCTTGGGCAGATACATAAATAAATTAAGATGATCAGAGAGTGCCGCAAAAAAGGTGGTGCTCAGATAGTCGTTTAGCGGTCGTCCCAGGACAGAATCAAAGTTGGCATATTGAGCGGTGGTAAAACCTTTTTCCCGAAACTTCTCTTCGATACGGTCAAGCAGGATTTTTTCTCCGGCATTGGGGACTAACGGGATAATTCCGTCTTCGTCTTCCGTCAGGATTTCACGAATCATATCGGCCAGAAACTCCATTGCCAAATCGTTCATACGCTGTTTGGGGATTACATTGCTTTGTTTGAACCAGTACCAGACATTAATGGGATTGATTTTGTGACGGATGCAGAATGTTTCCAGATCGTTGTTGTTTTGGTAAAGAGATGGGAATTCAGCCTCAATCGCTTCCTGTGCTTCGGCAGTGAATTCCTTAACGGGTAACGCATCGATAAAGTCTTGGATATTATCCAACGGGAATTCTTTGCTTGCCTCTTCTTCGGCAAGATAGGCGGTACGAGCTTCTGCACTCACAGGCAACCCACCTATGCTTTCGCCTTCTTTGGCGAGAACCATGGCTTTATCGGAGGGTGTCAGTTCATAAATATCAAAGATTTTTTCGTTGATGATGGCTTCATTGATGAGAACTTGAGTTAATAAATGATTTTCGTAATCGAAAAACGCTTTAATGTTTAATTTTATATTGCCTAGGTCTCCAAAATAAATTGGAGACATTCTGTAAACAGTTTCAACCAAAGAATAATTTTGTAGTCTTGTTTTTATTTTTACATTAAAAATAGAAAAATTAGATAATTGTTCTTCATTAACTGTGCTTGGTCTAATAAAAGGAATGCGTTTAATATCGCCTACTTGTGTTTCAACAGTCGAATTCAAGCAATCAGTAACATAAAAAGATAATTTAGAATTAAGAAGAGCCATTGAATAATATAAATCTTTATTCAGATTAGGAAATATGCAAGAGCCTTTCACATCAAACAAGGAGTTTTTTGGGAAATAACGAATTGATAAACCTTTAGTAGACGTAGCAGAATAGGTTAATCCTTCTTTAAAATAAAAAGATTCGTTTTGGGCTCTCGATCTTATTTTTCCTCTTTCGTCAGCAAAATGTTTTATTTCAAAACCATTATTTTCCCAATTTACAGTGAGCCAAAGATTTCCAACCCATTTATTAAATGGCCCACCTTTTGCGTAAGGCTTCCATTTATTTAAGTTCTCAATTTCCCAGTGATACCGCAAAAATTTATCGTTATTAGCAGTTGCAAGACCTTGGCAAACCTGAAAATCATCTTCTACGAGACGTTCCCCGAACTTGGCTCGAAACTCATCTGAAATCCAATAAATAAATGGAAAAGATTTAATGATTTTTAGTTTTGATTGTGGAATCGTGTGATTGTGCGAGTTTTCAACGCCTGAAATGTAATCGTCCAACGCTTTTAAACAAAAATCTTTTTTATATTTTTCGTTCGGTGTTCGCGTGTATTGGTCTAATGACACAAACCACGCATTTTTATTTTTATCAGTAGTTTTTTCCAAAACATAAAATGCTGGTGCAGACGCAAAAGCACCATCAAAGAGATTTGTTGAATCTGCGCTATAGTGAACAAACAAATTTATATGCGTTTTCTCTAAAATAAACTTTCGCACATCTTCAAATGTTTTGATAAACATAAAAGTAAGTGGATGAATCATGACAATTTTTCCATCTTCACCAGTAAACTCATAACACCGCTTGATAAACGTGGCATACAGGTTAGTATTAAACTTATAAGGCTTTTTATAGTTGTTATCGATAAAGGCTTTTAACTCAACCCCAAAGTCTGAACTGTCGGTATAAGGCGGATTGGCAGTGGCTACATCATATTCTGTGCTGAGCAATTCCAGAAAAGTAATCGCGTCTTGGGTTTTACCCGCAAGGAAGGTATTTCCCTTGGCCTTGGCATAGTGCTCTACCGCTGTTTTAAGATTGATAAAAAAAGTTTTGATGAATTCCTTTTGGTGTTCAATATCGATTGCAGTAAACAATCCCAATTGCACAGGATTTCGCTCTATCCCCATTTCATCATCACTGAATAGTTCTTGTTGGGAAACGCCCTGCTCCGCCTCAAGTGAACTGAGTTTAGCTTTGAGTTTTTCATCCAACCGTATTAACGAGCCAAACTTATAGGCATACTGTAAATCACTCCAGATATCGGCTATCAGCTCTTTCTGAAGTCGATTAAGTTCTGTACCGTCTTCAAATATATGGCGGGTTTCAGCATAATTCGGCAGAAAGAAATCAGAGGAAACGACTTTAAATTGTAGACAGCCAATAGTGCGACGTTTTTTACGGGCTTTGATGTAAAGCCCAAGCTGTGCCAACTGAATGGCACGGTCATCCAGATCAATACCGTGTAGATTATTCTCGATAATTAACTTGGGGATATCAGCCTCATCATAATCAGCACCGTAATTTTCTATCTGATCCAGATAGAGGGCATAAAAGAAATCAAAGGCATAAAGCAAAAAATTTCCCGATCCGCAGGCCGGATCAATCAGCTTGATTTCAGGTAAAGGTTTGGGCTTGCGTTCTTGAGTTTTAGGGGCATTGGCAATTTTGTAGTGATCCTTGATTTCAGAATCTGGATACATTTCCAGATAAAGCTTACCCAAAGAGTTATCAACCAGAAATTGCACGACCCAGCGCGGGGTATAAACCTGGGATTGCAGTGACACTTTGTCATATTCAGCCTTGGCTTTACTCTCTTTAAAGGCCGCTTTTTTAACGTTGTTATAACTCTCATAAAGCCAACCAAGAATATCATCGCTCTGCCAGATGCGCTCTTCTACCTGTGGATCATTTTCCACTGCATTAAAGGCATCGATAATATCGTTAAGACTAATCGCATCGGGTAACAGCGCGTAAGGGAACTCTTTGCTATATAAAGGCACCGTTTAGCCCAAGGTGTTAAAGGCGTGCTTGATATAGTCCCGGATACCTTCAAGTTCTTCAGTGCGCATATCGGGACGCATTTCCAGCCAGGCTTTGTGTCCAAACGATCGGTCGCCATGCTCGGGTTGTTTGGTGATGACCGGCGGAAAAAGGCTGGCTGCTTCCATGACTTTTATTGCAGCAATACGGTTAAACAACGTAAAGGTCAATTCATCCAGCAATTTTTCACGGGCATTTTTATAAGTGCGTGTCTCGCCTTCATGGTTTTTTAGCATCTCATCAAAACGCTGGCGCTTGTCATGCAACTCGGATGGCAATTTTTCCAGTTCAAGTTGTTTGTTTGCACCGATGCCCAGACGGGCAAATTGCTTGTCAAAGGAACCTTCAATCAGGTTACGGAGTTTATCGACGTGGTCTGAAAGCTTCATTGCTTACCCTTCTAACGTTTCTATAGCCAGCTCGATTTTTTCATCCGGCCGGGCGGAAGCTAATGCACTTAACTGTGAGGTTAACAGGGTTTTATAAGCCTGAACTGTCATAAATTTACCCGGCACTTGCAGTTTTATTTTTCTAGGTGGAGTGGGTGGTGTCGGCTTTTCAGGATCACTGTCTGGCTCAGGTTTTGGCGGTTCTTCTGTAATAAAACTACTTTGAATGATTATTAGGTCATTCTCTTTGCTCGGTGCCAACGCGGTATAGTTGAGGATGTCTGAAAGCGAGTAACCGCATTTGGTACAAGTGATGGAAAATTCCGGCGTGGGTTCACTCACTGTCCTATCGCTGCAATAGCGTTTCAGATCATCCAGTTTTTTCTGATTGTGGCTATTTAATTCAATTGGATAGAGCTTTAGTTGGCGTAGGGCGGCATCCACTTTGCCCTGAAGCAGTTGATATTCGTGCGCCATGCCTGAAGCGGCATTTTTGATGAATTTAAAATAACTGTCTCTGACCGCCTGTGCCTGTTGCTGTAGCTGGGCAAAGTTTTTAACCATGTCCTGCTGGTAAAGCCGCATAAATTCTTCATGCGCTTCATTAATAGTGGTATCAGTCCGGTCGGCTTTTTTTAGTTCTGCTATAACGTTTTCGATAAAGCACTTATGATCTTTTACCGTAGCAAAATTCTTTTTTATAAATTTCTGGGCCTTAAGAATGGCTTGTATCGCTGCCTTGAAATCGTCTTCATTGCTGAGCAGATAGTCTACTTTATCAAGGTAATTGCTTTCAGTTACCTTGCCGGAATAATTGAGCAATGTCGTTTTTTGCAAAGCGACATTCGGAAAAAGCGTCTCGAAGTTGTCGACGGTATCATTAAGGGTTTTAAGTGCCGTAACAAAATGATCAGCCAGGCACTTGATCGCATCCGCCAAATCAAAGTCATTGGTGTTCCAGTCTACTTTACGACCGATATGGGTTTCGAATTCAAGACCCATTAACAACTGCACGGTCTGGTCTTTTTGTTTCGCTGTCAGGATTTTGGTAATGGATTTGAAGGAAGCCGATTTGAACTTGGTGGCATTGGTAAATGCCTCATGAACCGCTTTCTGCTCGTGCGAGAACCATGTCTCTCCATTGAATTTAACAGCAAGTCGGCCAGCGCGTAAAAGAGCCGCTAGGGTTGTCACAATAGTGCCAAAAGAATAACCCCAAGGATCGCCGGAAAGATCGGACTCCAAGGATTTTCCATCCACAAAATTCAATTTGTGTGATGTTATTTTGGCATTGATTTCCTCGACTATCTTTAGATGTTCACCGGTAAAATTGCCATGGGAATCGAAAAATTTAAAATCATTGCCTGAAAAAAGACTACCAAGATCTTCTTTTCGTGCGCTGAAAATTTTAGGTATCAAGGCTTCCGATAGTTGATTGGCGAGTCTTTTTGTGTAGATATTCTTGATTTGCTTTTTTTGGGTGTCGCTAATAGTGCCTTTAAAGGTATCAGTATTAAGAAGATACTCGTCAAACATATAAATCAACGAGGCATTTTTATAGGCATTCTCGATGTTAAGGCGCAGGTTTTTTTCTTTTTCTTCCCGTATGATGGCAAAATCCCTAATGATTTGCCTTTTGGCCGGATCGGTTTCATTGGAGAATTTTTGTTCTATGTAGGTGTAACGGCTGATTTCTCCAATCAACTTATCTATCCGGGAAAAATCTTTGCTGTCAGGTATCAGGGTTATCAAATTTTTATCGGTTTGCGTCTCCATTTTGAGTTGCTCAATAAAATCCTGCCTGTTCTCACTGATATTAAAAAGACTGTAAACCATCAGTTTTAACTGTTTACTGCCAGCACCGCACAGCTCATCATCCTGGTCTGACGAGACACTAAATTTAAAGGTATCCGATCCTTCTGTATAAGTCGCCACCGGTGTAAAAATTTTATAGTCTTTAAGGTAATTAATCAGCGAGCGTTTTTTGCTGAACAACTCCACATCAAAGTCTTTCATTTCTTCAAGGAGCTTGCCTTCAAGGTCTGAAGTGATTTTGTAGTTATTGTTAGCCAACAAAAGCACTTTAGCTTCAACCAGTAAATTTAAGGCTTCTTCAATCTTGGGTTTAATAGCGTAGTAGGTGGTTAAATCATTGATATAACTTTTGGTAATATTTTCTACTGTCGCTGAAATAACCTCAGAATCAGCAAGCAGATGCAGTGTTTTAAGGAGTTTATCTCCGGCTACACCCAAGTTTTTTTCAGTCAGAATCTTGCGGGCGGTGTCATATTTATTAACCAAATCAATCGGCGGCGCTGTCTGGGCTTCAGTACAGATGGCATGGCCGGGTGTAAAGGCATACAACGCCTGTTCACGCATTTGCTTTCTGAGCACATCAAACGTGGTAATAATCATGCCACGGGCGGCAATTTGTGTTGCCACTAACGCATTGGAACTGAAAAGGAACTTTTGCAAAATATCAAACTGATATTTGTGAAAGGGGTAATAAGTGGCAAATTCCTCTGCCGTGGTCGTTTTAGTGGGAAAAGAGGACTTTAAGTTGGTTGCATCTGAAACAAGGCCTTCATTTTTCTTGTAATAGTCCAGCAACTGATTGAAATACGTTTCTTTTTTCTGAAGCAAACGGCTACGGATAATAACATCCACTTCGGTTGCTTCGAGATGGATTTTTGTTTTAAAGCGGTCAGTCACTTTGGTTAACTGGCTGCGATTAACATTGGCATTGTTGATAACGTCATCCAATTTTTCCTGGGCAATAGCAATGGTCCAAACTTTATGAATAATGCTGGATAGCGCTTCGCTGATACCTTCAAGGTCAAGCAATGTAAATTTATTTTGACTGATGGCTTCGCTGGCTTCGTCAAATACAAATACCAGTGTCTCATCGTTTTTAAACGTTAGGTATTTTTCGAGTTCACCCTTGAATTTACTGGCGGAAAAATCGCTGATAGCGGCTGTGTAAACAGCGTAGGTATCGGTGTAATCGGCTTCGCTATAACCCATGGCAGAAAAGACGCTACGCATGACTTTGGCAACCTGCCGGTTACTTTTCTTTAGCTCATCCCAATCCTTACCTTCGAGCTTTTTTGCTTGGGCTTTAAAATCGTCATACTTACCATCAAGGTAGAGATCAAATTCCATGTAGCCATAAATATCATCCCGAAAGCCCAGATTTTTTAATAGATTGGCAAATAATGTAAATGCCAAACCACGGTCGGTGTTTTGTTTGGCGACATCTAAAAAGACCACTCTATTCTTTGTAGAATCCAGTTTGCGTATGGCATTCTCAAGCAGACTTTCATCGGTTACGCCTTTAATGCGCGGTATAAAACGCTCTCTTGCCGGTGTGCCGTTAATCATCGGATTAGCTATGATGTAACCCAGCATTTTACCGAAGTAGGATTTACCGGAACCATAGAAACCAGACAACCAAACGCCGGTTTCTTTAATGTTTGACGTGTACTGGTTAGTAAAATCGTAAAGGTAACGACCAATGCCTTCAGTCACGATATAGGACTCAATTTCTTGCTGAATTTCCAGTTCCGAGCGATCTTCAAGGTCAATGACGTTCTTGATATCTTCCTGAAGATCCAACGTTAATATTTCATATATTTTTGTCACAAATAATCCTTATTTCACCAAAGTACAACGGTAGGTCGATGCCATTTTAAAATTTAAAAAATACAGGTTGTCGTCTTCAACGCGTGATGGATAAAAAATAACCAAGGGATGCGGTAAATTCATGACTGACCGATGTTCCATGATATTTACATTTTCTATACCGGTACCATAAAGACAGCCGGTTCTGATCAAGAACGGTATTTTGTTGTTCTTACAGGCGGCTTCTATTTCACTAATAATTTGATCGAATAAATCGTGTTCTTGCGCATCTTCATCATGAAAAACCTTATGGACAGATGAGGCCATCGATTGATAATACTCTTTGAATGAATCCCAACCCTCCTCATCAATAAACTTTACAAACAATTTGCTGACATCTATAAATACTACATTTTCTGGATAAAGCTCCATGGCTTTTTCAATATACAGATGCTCTTCGTTGGGCGGGTATGAGAAGAGGATGCTATTACCGCCGTTAGCTTGTTTTCTGAGTTGATTTTGATTTTCAATTTGAAACTTAAGGTCTTCAAATTTCTGTTTATTGTCTGTTATATAAGACATCACAAATTCCTTTATAGCTGTGAATTAGTTCGATGTTTAGTGCAACGCCGTTAAAATCCATATTAAAAAACCCTTTCACCGAAAGTTTCTTAAGCCGGTCTTTAATGTCTTCGGTAACCATAAAGGATAATGGCAGCAGCGCATTATTTAAAATATTGTTGCTACCGGGATCGTATAATTTTGCAAAATAAAGAAAAAGGCTCAAGGATTCTGCGGTAGGTCTAATCTGTTTAAATGATTTTATCCGCTTGCCTTCCACGAAATTTAGCTTGGTCATTATATTCAGGTATTTTGATGATAAAGTGTTTATGGTGCTTTCAGACCACTTTAGCTGCAATGCCTTGTTATGACTTACAGCGTCTTTAATATAAGCGGTAATGTCGTCTTTTGTTAAGCCTGATCTTCCCGACAAGTAAGCCTTAATGTAGACGTGGGATGAAATTTCTCGAAACAGTCGGTTATTAAGTGCAAACTGCCAAAACAAAATCAATTCCCTTTCCGGCAAGGGTAAATTATGTTGAAAAATGGCCTGTATTAAATCTTTATGATCCTGGTTATAAAACGCAAGGAACGACCGTCTTACTGCCAACTCAACGCGTGCATTGCTTTTTTCTGTTCTTAGATTGAATTCATTTCTGGTGGTTGCCAAATCCCGGATAGCATCGCCCTGACTAAAAAAGGCATCAATGGCCGAATAGATAACACCACAATCACTTAACCCGCCAATGATATTTATGGTGGTGTCGTAATTGCCAAACGGCGCAAGGCTGTTTAATTCAGGCATTACTTAATGGTTTCCTTTTCCGGCTTATCGGCAGCATTGCCAGAACGTACCCAGTCATCGACTTCATTTTGTTTAAACATCCAACGCCGCCCCACACGATGGCCAGGCATGGATCGTAACTCAATCCATTTATAAACAGTTTCGTTACTTACGTTTAGATAGGTACAAATGTCATCAACCGTTAGCCATCTTTCGTCCATAGCTTTCGTCCTTCGTGAATGCTGTTATTGATTAAAATTTATTGATCCAATATTTGGGTCAAAAAACGCCCAATTTGCTGAGTAAAGTACGCAAATTTTTTGAATATATCAAGCGGTTTATGCCGATTAGTAACGAACATTCCAAATTAAACAACTATTTTGGTATTATCGGTAGTGTTTAACGTTATTCATCGGCAGGTGTTACCGGTAAGAAACGGGTAATTTAAATCTGGTAATAATCATCAATAACGTTCTACGCCATATCAATTACAACCTGGTGACAAATTTACACACGTTTATGACTTTGATGAATTGATGTTATTCTATTATTTTAACGACCCTGTTTTTAAAAAATGGACATAAAGCAAATCAGTAGTATGGCGCAAGTTGATTGTACCGAGTGGAATCGACTTGCCGGTGACGCCTACCCTTTTATGCGCCATGAATTTTTATTGGCGCTGGAGCAAAGCGGTTCTATCGCCGTGCAAACAGGTTGGATGCCTGCACATTTACTGGTGTTGGACAAAGAGGAACTGGTTGCTTTTATGCCGCTGTATCTTAAACAACATTCCCGAGGCGAATATGTGTTTGATCATCAGTGGGCACAGGCATATCAGCAACATGGACTTGACTATTATCCAAAGTGGCTAACCTCCATCCCGCTGACGCCTTGCCAGGGTTCGCGTATTGTTGTTAAAGCCGCTATCGATCCGCTTGAGATCACGCAACTCTTGTTGACCTTTATAAAACAGCTTTCAGAGCAGCGAGGCATTTCTTCATGGCATTGTCTTTTCCCTGCCCTTCATCAAGTTGAATTATTTCGGTCATTGAATTTAAGTATTCGCGAGGGTGTGCAGTTTCAGTGGTTTAACCAGGGCTATCGGGATTTTAATGATTTTTTGCAAACCTTAAGTGCCAGTAAACGCAAAATGCTGAAACGTGAACGCCGCCGGGTCGGCGAGCAAGGGATTAGTTTATTGCGTATAGCAGGGCCGGATGTCAGTGATTGGCAATGGCAGGCATTTTTTGAATTTTATGTGATGACGTATTTAAAAAATGGCTCGCAGCCGTATTTAAATCCGGCATTTTTTAAACAACTGGCAACGACCATGGGTGAGCAATTATTGCTGGTTCTGGCGGTTAAAGATGACAAACCGGTTGCGGCAGCATTGAGTTTTATAGGTGCAGATACTTTATATGGCCGCTATTGGGGCTGTTATGAAGAGTATAATGGCCTGCATTTTGAAGCCTGTTATTATCAGGGTATGGATTATTGCATTGAACAGGGCTTAAAGCAGTTTGATTCAGGCGCTCAAGGAGAACATAAAATCTCGCGTGGCTTTGAGCCTGTTACTACGTATTCTGCACATTGGCTCAAAGATATCCGGTTTGCAAAAGCAATCGATCAGTTTCTAACAGAAGAGCAAAAAGCGGTGCAACGTTATAAAAAAGATGCCGCCTCTTATTTGCCCTTTAAACAGGAAACATAACTTGCATTGAAAATTAACCTGAAACTGTTATAGTCAGGTTTGCTTTACGGAAAGATAACATTGGTTTTTAATTTTTAGCTTATGGGAAATAAAGATGTCTGATTACAAAAAATACGTGTGCGATGTTTGCGGCCATATTTATGATGAAGAAGACGGTGATCCGGAATCAGGCATTGCACCGGGCACGCGCTGGGAAGATGTACCGGAAGATTGGCGTTGCCCTGAATGTGGGGTAGGTAAAAGCGAATATATATTTTTGGATTAATCTGTTTTTCACGGGGCAGTATGCACATTATCATAACAGGCTCAGGTGTTGCCGGTGTCAGCTTTGCCGAGAAATACCGGTCGTTTTCAACAGATGATAAGATTACCTTAATAACCCGAGAAAATGATGGTTATTATTCTCGACCATTGCTGTCCCGTGGTTTTAGCAAGGATGATATTGAGCAGACCATTATCCTTAAAACATTCGACAAACTGCGTGCAGGTAACATCACTGTTATCAGTGATGCCGAGCTAACAACCATCAATCGTACTGACAAGACGGTTACTCTCTCAAACAAGGAAAGTTCACTACAGTACGATAAACTGATACTTGCAACCGGTTCTGCCGCTTTCATTCCGCCGCCATTTAAACCGTATGAGAAGCTGTTTTTCTGTTTGAATAGTCTTGCTGATTTAAAAGCCCTGCGCAAGTTCCGCAGTGGAATTACCAGTCAAAAACAGCAGCCTGACTGGGCCATTATCGGCGGGGGCTTAATCGGTTGTGAAGTTGCATCCGATTTAGCCGTTTCCGGTGATAAGGTTACCCTGTTTCATGCGATGGATCGTTTAATGGAGCGCCAGTTGGTTGTCGAAGATTCTGGTTTGCTCCTTGAGGTGATGCAAAAGTCGGGCGTAAAAGTTTTACTCAATCAGAACGTACAAGGATTTGCTAAACAGAACGACAAAGTGTGTGTCAATACTGACGTAATTTCCGAATTTGATGCGCTGATTGTATCTTGCGGCTTTAAAGCGCGTATCGAACTAGCAGAACTTGCCGGTCTTGAAATCGGCCGAGGTATTAAAGTCAATCAGTCAATGCAAACGTCTGATGCGTCTATTTATGCCTTGGGTGATGTAGCCGAACTGCCAAATGGCAAACTTTACGCATTTATTTTACCAATACGCAGTCAGGCGCACTGGCTGGCAGGCTTTATAGCCGGGCAGGAACAGCCAAACTGGACACCACCTGTTTTTACTGCCAAAGCCAAAGTACATGGCTTTGAGGCAGTTCATCCGTATAATGTGTAGTTAGGTTTACTCCTGCTGACAAGGCCCTGCCCTATGCTATGTAACTCCTCTAAAATTGCGTTCGAGTGCAGTACAGTACACCTCAACCTTACGTTAGCATTATTCAAACATTCGTCATTATTTAACAAACTAAAATTATGGATACAGCTACAATCGAACGCGAAGCCTTGCATCTACCTGTGTCGGAACGGGCCAGGCTTGCCCATAAGTTATTGTTAAGCCTGGACGACATGTCTGAATCCGAGGTTGAAGCAGCCTGGTTTGATGAGGCGGAGCGCCGGGCAAGGGAAATAGATCAGGGACTCGTACGGCTCATCCCTGCCGAAGAAGTCAGTCGCAAAGCTCGAGACC
>JBAXXH010000086.1:0-14559 GCA_037127995.1 Methylococcaceae bacterium
ATCGTGCGTTGGCGATTGTCTCGCGTATTCCTGAAGATCCCCATTATCATCGCCCTTCAGGTGTTGAGGTGGCTGCCATTTTAAGGGATTACAATGTCGATTTTAAAACCCTGCTCGCGGCAATCTTAAGTGATTCCCGTTTGTCGCAGTTAAAGCCGCCGCCTGACCTTAAGGAACAGTTTGGCAAAACGGTTGCGGCATTGGTAAACGATGTCAACTGGTTGAATAAATTGACTGTTTATTCTCTGGAAATGGCAAAAAAGCCCAGTGAAGCGGAAACGTTACGACGCATGCTTTTGTCCATGACGCAGGATGTCCGGGCGGTATTAATCAAGCTGGCTTACCGGATTCACCGGTTACGGAATTTACCGAAAGAGTCGTATGAGATGCGTCTTTTTATATCCAGAGAAACGCTGGATATCTATGCGCCCATTGCCAACAGGTTAGGTATTCATCAGTTTAAATGGGAGCTTGAGGATTTGGCTTTCCGGTATTTAGAGCCGCAAGCGTATCGCCAGATTGCCAAGTCCCTTGCCAATAATCGGGTGCAACGGGAAAACTGTATTAATGGTTTTACTGAACTGTTACAAAAACACCTCGCCGAAGAAAATATTCCCAGTACCTGTTATGGCCGTCCCAAGCATATTTACAGCATTTGGAAAAAAATGCAGAAAAAACAACTGAGCATTGACCAGTTGTATGACCTGTTAGCCGTGCGCGTGATTGTCGATAATGTGACCCATTGCTACACGGTACTGGGCGTTGTTCATAGTTTATGGCAATACATTCCCAAAGAATTTGATGATTATATTGCCAACCCCAAAGAAAATGGCTATCAATCGCTGCATACCGTTATTTTAGACCCGCAAGGCAATCGTATTGAGGTGCAAATCAGGACTCAGGAGATGCATGATTATGCAGAACTTGGTGTTGCCGCGCACTGGGCCTACAAAGAAGGCGGCAAACAAACGGCGGCGATGGAAAAAAGCGTTGCCACTTTACGCAAGTTGCTGGAAGAAAAGCACGGCGATGAGACCTTGAGCGATGATTTTCGCAGTGAGTTATTTAACGACCGGGTTTATGTGTTGACGCCCGCCGGTAAATTGATTGATCTGGTAAAAGGTTCTACACCGCTGGATTTTGCTTATGCTGTTCATAGTGAAATAGGCCACCGTTGCCGTGGCGCAAAAATAAACGGTCGTATTGTGCCGCTCACCTACACCTTAAAGTCCGGCGAACAAGTAGAAATTTTAACCGCTAAAGAGAGTGCGCCCAATCATAATTGGATAGATCCGAATCTTGGTTATTTAAAATCATCGCGGGCTATTAGCCGGGTAAAGAGCTGGTTTAGAAATCAGCAACAAACGGAAAATATAGCGCGGGGTAAAGCTATTCTGGACAGGGAAAGCAAGCACTTGGGATTAAAAACGCTGAACATGGTTGATATGCTTAGCTATTTTAAGCAACCCAATACCGATGCGTTGCTAGAGGCCATTGGTCGCAGCGATATTAACAGTCGTCAGCTCGCCGGTTATTTAAAAATACCCGAACTGGAAGACTTGCCCATTAATGTCCCGCCGAAAAAGTCTTCGACAAAATCGGTGGTTTCGGTTGCCGGTATTGATAATGTGCAAACCTCGTTTGCCCAGTGTTGTTCACCGGTATTGGGTGATGACATTATTGGTTATATTTCCCACCATCATGGCATTACCGTTCACAACTCCCATTGTAAAAACGTCACACACCTGAGCATTGAAAAACAGGCGCAACTGATTCCGGTAGAATGGGGCGCGAAAAAGGCCAGCCATGCTGTGCCTATTGTGATTCAGGCTTTTAATGCCCAGAATTTGCTCAATAATGTATCGCAACTATTGGCGCAGTCGAAGATTCATATTTTTAGCGCGGCACTGGATACCCATCCCGATTTTTCTGCCACGTTAAATTTGACCATTCAAATAGAAAATACCGATCAACTAAGTCAGGTACTTAGTAAAATAAATTGCGTGCCCAATATAACGGAAGTCAGGCGTAAAACTTGACGAGATGCGGGGCATCAGACTGAGGCCTGCACTTTCATCCCTACAGGAAACCCGGCGAACGGGGTAAAATAGCCCATCCGGTTTTAGGCCTTTAGCCTTGTACCTATCTCCTTTAACCTTGCACCTTAAATCTTATGCCACAACAAACACAAAAACGCCTGATTCTGGTTGACGGCTCTTCCTTTTTGTTTCGCGCTTATCACGCGATTCCACCCTTAACCAATCCTCTGGGTGAGCCTACCAATGCCATTTATGGCGTATCCAACATGCTGCGCAAACTGATAGCCGAGTATCACACTGACTACATCACGGTGGTTTTTGACGCGCCCGGAAAAACCTTTCGTAATGACCTTTATGATCAATATAAAGCGCACCGGCCACCGATGCCTGATGATTTGCGCGTTCAAATAGAACCATTGCACCATCTGATTCGCGCCATGGGTTTGCCGTTAATTATAGAGTCTGGAGTAGAAGCGGATGATGTCCTGGGTGCGCTGGCGCAACACGCCGAGCAGCAAGGTTTTAAGGTCATTATTTCCACCGGTGATAAAGACATGGCGCAACTGGTCACTGAGCATATTATTCTGGAAAATACCATGACCAACACGCGCATGGATATTCAGGGTGTTATCGACAAGTTTGGTGTTAAACCGGAACAGATTGTTGATTATTTGGCCTTGATGGGCGATACCAGCGACAACATTCCCGGCGTTCCTAAAGTGGGTCCAAAAACAGCCGCAAAATGGTTGGAACAGTATCAAACCCTGGAAAATCTGGTGGCTAATGCTGACAAAATTACCGGTAAAATTGGCGAGAATCTTCGTGCCAGTCTGGATCAACTGCCTATAGCCAAACAACTGACGACGATCAAGTGTGATCTTGATTTACCTTACGGTATGGACGATTTAAAACGTCAACCTGTCAATACTGACGAACTAAAAAATCAGTTAGCCGGGTTGGGCTTTTTATCGTGGTTTAAAATGTTGGATAGCCAGACAGACGCCATCGCTGTTGTTGAAGAAGATGCAAAGCCTGCCCTTATTGAATCCACTTATGAAACCATACTAACCCACCCGCAGTTTAATCAATGGCTTGAGCGACTCGAAAATGCCGGGCTGTTTGCTTTTGACACAGAAACCACCAGTCTTGATTACAGCAAAGCAGAGATTGTCGGTGTGTCCTTTGCGGTAACGCCAGGCCAAGCGGCCTATATACCCTTGGCGCATCATTATACCGGCGCACCTGATCAGCTAAACCGTACCGAAATTCTGGAAAAACTACGCCCGCTTCTTGAAAATCCGGATAAAGCCAAGCTGGGGCAAAACCTCAAATATGACACGCATGTGTTGGCCAATCACGGCATAACACTGCGGGGTATTGCTCATGACACCATGCTGGAATCTTATGTACTAAACAGTACGGCAACCAAACATAATATGGATGATCTTGCCAAAGAATATTTAGGCGTAACAACTATTCATTATGAAGACGTTGCCGGCAAGGGAACCAAACAAATTCCGTTTCAAGAAGTGGTCATCGAACAAGCGGCACCTTATGCCGCTGAAGATGCCGACATTACTTTGCAACTGCATCAAGTGTTAATGACCAAACTGCAACCGCACCCTACCCTGCTTGCCTTATATTCGGACATAGAAATTCCGCTGATCAGTGTGCTTGCCCGTATTGAAAGCAACGGCGTACTGATTGATACGGCCATGCTGTCTCAGCAAAGTCTGGAACTGGCCAGTCATATTGTCGCTCTTGAACAACGGGCTCATGATCTCGCCGGACATACCTTTAATTTAGGTTCACCCAAACAAATCCAGAACATTCTCTACGACGAACAAAAAATTCCTGTTATCAAGAAAACGCCTAAAGGCCAGCCATCAACCGAAGAGTCCGTGCTGCAAGAATTGGCTTTAGACTATCCGCTGCCCAAGCTGATTTTGGATCACCGTAGTTTAAGCAAACTAAAATCGACTTACACCGACAAACTGCCGCAACAGGTTGATGACAAAACAGGGCGCATACATACCTCGTATCATCAGGCGGTAGCCGCTACCGGAAGGTTGTCCTCTTCCAATCCCAACTTGCAAAACATCCCCATCCGCAGCGAAGAGGGACGCAAGATACGACAGGCCTTTATTGCCCCGCATGGTTATAAAATTGTGGCCGCTGATTATTCGCAAATTGAACTGCGCATTATGGCGCATTTATCCGCCGATGCCGGTTTGCTAAAAGCCTTTAGCGCGGGTGAAGATGTTCACAGAGCGACAGCGGCAGAAGTATTTGGCGTCGCTCTGGATCAAGTCACCACCGATTTGCGTCGTTCGGCAAAAGCGATTAACTTTGGCCTGATTTACGGCATGTCTTCTTTTGGATTGGCCCAACAACTGGGTTTGTCACGTAGCCAGGCGCAATCGTATATAGATTTATATTTTACGCGTTATCCGGGCGTTAAAAATTATATGGACAGTATTAGAGAACAGGCCCGTGAACAAGGTTATGTTGAAACTTTATTTGGTCGCCGTTTGTACTTACCGGAAATAAAATCACGCAATGCAGCTCGTCGCCAATATGCCGAACGCACGGCCATTAATGCACCCATGCAAGGCACAGCGGCTGACATTATTAAACGCGCCATGATTAAAACTGATCAGTGGTTACTGGAAGACAGACCGGATGCAAAAATGATTATGCAAGTTCACGATGAACTGGTATTTGAAGCGGCAGAAGATCAGGTAGAACATTATAGCGCTATTATTAGAAACATCATGAGTTCAGCCGCTGATTTAAATGTACCGCTGATTGTTGATATAGGCGTAGGTAATAACTGGGACGAAGCGCATTAATCATTTTAATGTTGATGAAACTTTTCTTTCATCCTGAAGTCATAGAAACCGCAATACCTTATGGGTGTTGAATCAGCCGTCCTCCCTCAGTTAATCGGCTGATTACTCTTAAAACCCCAAAATATTTTTAATACGTTGGGGTTTTTTTTGTTTAAGCGCTTATTCTAATTCAGGTTCAGAGAACTCAACCGGCTTAAACAAAAGATCAAGTGCCTTATGTACCTCATCAATACCCATTTTTTTCAACGATGAAAACAACTGTATCGTCAATGGAAAATTAATATCAACAAGCTCTTTTTGAACTTGTAACAAGGTATTTTTTGCGGCTCCATAGTTTAATTTATCGGCTTTGGTTAACAATATATGTAACGGCAAACCGGTGTGCTGACACCATTCAATCATCTGCCAGTCAAATTCAGTTAAAGGATGACGTACATCCATCACTAATATGATTCCACACAATGACTTGCGTTGGGTTAAATATTTTTCCATTAGCTCATGCCACTTTTTCTTGACCGCTACAGGTACTTTGGCGTAACCGTAACCCGGCAAATCGACAAAGCGTTCCGTTGCATTAATTTCAAAAAAATTAAGCATCTGGGTTCTACCCGGCGTTTTACTAATTCTGGCTAAACCGTGCTGCCGGGTTAACGTGTTAATTGCACTCGACTTGCCTGCATTTGAGCGTCCTGCGAACGCAACTTCCCTGCCCTGATCTTCAGGTGTATCTTTAAGATCCGGTGAACTGTTAATAAATTTTGCTTGATGATAAACTGGGTTCATCGTTGCCTCGCTTAAGCTTGCTAATTAGGGTAAAATCTGGCTACACCTTGCAGCCTGCATAGATACATTAAAGGCTACCGTAAAATGACTACTTTATTCCATAGGGGAACCCGATGAAAAAAAAACTGCTGGCACTTTCACTAGCCCTGGCATTTACCAGTACTTCAGCTATTTTACATGCAGAGGGCACTATTAGAGCAGGAAAAGAAAAAGCAGCCGCTTGTATCAGTTGTCACGGCGACAATGGCAACAGCTTGGTATCAACATTCCCCAAGCTTGCACAGCAGCATTCTTCCTACCTGATAAAACAGCTACAGGCCTATAAAACCGGTGCACGTAAAAATCCCATGATGTCTGCCATAGCGATGGGATTATCTGATGTTGACATGGTTGATATCGCAGCTTACTACGCTGCACAAAAAGTTTCAGCTAACGAATTGCCGATTTTAGATGATGATGAGGATGAAAAACCTGCAACCACAGACGCTGAGAAAAAAGCTGACGGCAAGGATACCCTTCAAGCTATTATTGCCCAAGGCAGTGACCTGTACCGCAACGGCGACCTGCCCCGTGAAGTTTCCGCCTGTATCGCTTGTCATGGCCCTTTTGGCGAAGGCAACAAACCGGCAGCATTTCCGGCATTAAAATCACAACATGCTGATTATTTAATCAAGACACTCACCGATTTTAAAACCGACGCACGCAGTAATAATCCTGAAAACATGATGCACATGATTGCCAAAAAAATGACTGATGAAGAAATCAAAGCGGTTTCTTATCGTATATCGATGATGAAATAAGCTAAAACATTAGTTATCGAATCGTCACTTTTGTTATTGTTTTTATCTAAACTGCACGTTCATTGAGAACTTAACCATGCTTAAAAAAATTGCTCAAACCGGTCTGTTGGTCTTGTTGTTTTCCAGTTCTTTTCTGTTGAAAGCGGAACCTACAGCAGTAGGTTATGAAACCCTTGCACCCGCTCAACCTACACAAAATCCGGATAAAATTGAAATTATTGAGTTCTTTTGGTACGGCTGTCCACATTGCTACAGTTTTGAGCCTTTACTTGAAGAATGGGTCAAAAAGCTGCCCAAAAATGTTGAATTTATCCGCCAACCAGCAGCATTCAATGAACTTTGGAGCAAGCATGCCAAAGCTTATTACACGGCCGAAGCATTGGGTGTTGTTGATAAAGTTCATGCTGATTTATTTGATGCCGTGCAAAACAAAAAAGAAAGTCTCGATACTGAAGAAGCATTGGCCAAGTTTTTTGTAGCGCATGGCGTTACTGAAACCCAGTTCCATGAGGCCTACAATTCGTTTGTTGTCGATGCTAAAATGCGCCAATCACCGTTAATGGCAACTCGTTACGGTATAACCGGGGTTCCTGCCGTCATTATTAACGGCAAATACAAAACAAATGGCCCCTTGGCGGGATCTCATGAAAAAATGATTGAGGTTATGAATCTTTTGATTAAGCAGGAAAGCAGTAAAAAATAATAGTATGGGGAGCAATCAGTAGTTTGCTCCCCTTTTTATTTGCAAGATGGATTTACCACATCAAATCATCAGGGATTTGATAATCTGCATAAGGATCGTCTTTAGTATCAACGGTACTGGTAACTTGTTCATTATGGACAATAACACTGCCGGCATCACGCAAGCTTATTTTTTGGGCTACATCAGACGAAACCACTTCATAACTTTCCCCCAGCTTTACAACAGCCAGCTTGCCACGAATAATTTGATCACGCATGGTTTCAGAGACATACAGTGTCTTTACTTTATTATGATCATTAAAATGGAACGCTAATCCGTCCGCATCTTTAGGTTGTTTGTTGAGTTCTATTAACTGTTTAACTTGTGCGATTAGGTGTTTTTGCTCTTCTTGCTGCGTTCTTAATTGATTTAGCTCACGGTCTCTGTCAGCTTTTTCTGTTTGTGCTTTTTTAGCCAGTTCTTTAGCCTCATCAACCACTATTACATTGTTCTTGCGTAGCTGTTGAGTTTGTTTAAGCTTATCGGATTTTACACTTTTAGCGCGAGCGGAACTCACCAACCCGGATTTTAATAATTGCTCCTGCAACGATAATTTTTGCTTGCTCATCACCTGATTCTCTTACGTTGTAATTTTGATAATTGTAGTTTATTTTTAAAAATGCGTCCGGAATACCCGCTATTGATCTCTGTTAACTTTTCAACAAGCAATACAACTCACTATTATCATAACAGCTAAAATACAACTGACAAGTCTGGAATTATTGTCGTTGTTTAATGTTTACATTAAATCCGGACAAAGCCCATTTTGAAAATGGGCTAACGGAACTATTAAAGGGTGTTCAAATCACGCTCATGTAACTGCATGTTAATAATTTTAAGCGTGGCCAAGACACCAGAAAAAACCTGATTAGAATGCACTGCCCGGGTTTTTCGTAATTCATTGCCGCAAGCCCAAGTGATTACACACTCTGTTAAGGCATTGGTATGTCCGCCCTTGGGAATCCTCACTTCATAATCAACCAAGGACGGCAAATTATAGTTATGCAACGTCATCACCTTGTTGATGGCATCTATAAAGGCATCAAATCCGCCATTACCAGAACCTGAAGCAATATGTTTGGTGCCTTTAACATTAACCCGAATACTGGCCGTTGACTCTAAATCAAGACCGCTGGTAATAGAGCAGTTCAATAATTTTATATGTTGGTAACTCTTGCTTTCCAGCACATCAGCAATAATAAAGGGCAAGTCATCAGTGGTGATGGTTTGTTTTGAATCGCCAAGGCTGACGATTCGTTCCAGCACTTTTTTCTGATTTTCTTCTGATAGATCAAGCTCCAAGAGTTCCAAATTTTTTTTCAATGAAGCTTTGCCACTCATTTTACCTAAAGCATAACTTCGGGTACGAGAAAAACGTTCAGGGCCTAACTTGGTTTTATATAAGCCGCCCTTTTGATCCCCATCCGCATGAATCCCGGCAGTTTGTGTAAAAACATCAGCACCAATAATCGGGGCATTAGCCGCAACCCGTTTTCCGGAAAAATTTTCAACCATGTTGCTAACGCGCACAATATGACTCTCATCAATAGCGAGCTGCATATTCATTTTATCGCGCAATACCACTGCGACTTCAGCAAGTGAAGCATTACCCGCGCGCTCACCCAGGCAATTAACGGTACAATGAATAGATCTTACCCCTGCACGAACGGCCGCCATAACATTGGCCGTTGCCAGTCCATAATCATTATGGGGATGAAAATCAAATTGCAGCTCAGGATAACGAATACACATATCACTCAGATTTTTTAACACATCTTCAGGCGACAAGACACCGAGGGTATCTGGCAGCATAAAATGTTTGATGCCCGAATAACGCAAGTTATCCATTAAAGCGTAAACATAATCTGGACTGTCTTTATAGCCGTTTGACCAATCCTCCAGATAAACATTAACCTTCAGGCCTTTTTCCAGTGCGTAATTAACTGTTTGCAGAATATCGCCCGTATGCTGAGCCAGCGTTTTTCCCAACTGTTCACGGCAATGTTTTTCACTGCCTTTGGTGAGTAAATTAATAACCTCACCGCCCGTTTCCAAAATCCAGTCTACGCTTTTGGTATGATCAACAAAGCCGAGCACTTCAACGCAGCCGTTGAAACCTTCCTGTTTTGCCCATTGGTTAATATTGGTGACGGCCTCTTTTTCACCTTCAGAGACCCGCGCAGAAGCGACCTCAATCCGGTCAACCCTAAGTGACTGCAACAACGCTTTGGCGATGTTGACTTTTTCCGTCGGTGTGAAGGAAACACCCTGAGTTTGTTCACCATCACGCAAGGTGGTGTCCATTAGCTGTATGTGTCTTGAATTTGTAGACATGATTTTTGACTGTGTTTTCAAAGTAACTTTTCGAGACTTTCCCTTAAAGGCGGCAGTCGATTTTCAATAACAACCCATATTTGTGGCAAATCCAAGCCCAAATAGTTATGAACCAATATATTTCTAAATCCCGAAAGCGCTTTCCAATTGACTTCAGGATGCTGCGCTTTTAATTCGTTGGATAATTTTTGTGTGGATTCGACAAGCGTTTGTAAATTTCGAATAACCGCATCCTGCACCATTTGCGAGTTCATAAACACAAACTGAGTGTATTCGGTGTACTCGTTAATTCGGTCGATACAATCAATAATGTGTTCAAGATAAATACTGTCATCTTTCATAATTGCCGGGCTTCGTTTAAAACCTGCGAATACAGGCGCGGATGCAGACTGGTTTTGGTGACTAAATCCACTTTGCGCTGCAACAGGGCCTGTAAATCCATTAACAGCTCCCCTAAATCAAACAAATCGCGCCCCTGTTCAAGCTCAACCAAAAAATCCACATCGCTGGCATCGCTAACCTCGTCCTTCGACATTGATCCAAATAAACAAATCGTTTTGACGCCGTGTTGTTTGGCCAGGTTTTTAATGGCCATTTGATTATCAGTAATTAGTTTATTCATTGCCGCATATTCCGTGTGGGTACGAAAAACATGTGCCCCCCCTACCTTGCTGATGACACCCAATACAATTATCGGATTTAAAAATCTTCACGGATTAATCCAGCTTGTTTGATAATTGATTGTAAAGTTCCGATTGGAATTTCTTTTTTAGCGCCAAGAACAATAACAATGCGATTCTCTTTACAGTATTTGTGATGATTGCCTTTTTGACTCACTTTTTCAAAGCCATGTGCCAATATTACGGCAATAATCTCTTTTGATGAAGGTAGGCCTAGGCATGTACTGAAAACTCGCCAAACATGAACTCGCCAACATCATTAAAATGTGTAAGTGACTGATCATCTTCTAAATAAAACTCAACCACTTCTTTTAAATTGCTCAAAGCCCCATCAATGCTTGTGCCAAAACTAAAGACTTCAATATTTAAACATTGCGAAACGTAATAATCACCTTCGCGGTAAATGATATATTTTAAGTTTTTCATGATTATGTTTTTCTAGACACCTTCGCCATGCTCCAAACGATCTGCAAGAATACGCAACGCCAAAGCTTCTATATTCATAATCGCTTGTTCACGGGTATTACCATAAACCATTGCACCTGATAAGGCTTCTATTTCAGCTAGCCAACGTCCATCCGTTTCTTATTCCAATTCAATTTGATATTTTCTATACACGATCGTTGTTTCTTTTGAGCTTTTTTGCCGAATCGATAATTACATTAATACCGTGTTTACATAGCTAAGTAACAGTTATTTTATTACTTGTTTAATCAAGCTCATTATGTACTCTAAGTCTTTGTCGCTATTAACTTGTATTTCATAGGCACCATTACCATGATGTCCAATATTAGAAACATCTTTAGCTATTCCTTTAGCATCTTCAATGGCTCCAAATTTTGCGTTAATCCATAGTTTCAACGTTCTTTTTTGTAAAGAAATATCAACTACATTACCGTTTTTTTTAAAGGCAATATATAATTTTTGGGGCTTTATCTCAATGCCATCAGCTAAGTTAAGCACAGCATCTCTAAATTTAACATAAAGTTCTGAAATCTCTTCTGTTGTTGATGCTATATGTTCCTCTTCCGTATAAACCTTAATCTCATCAATAACTTTTTTTAATGCTTCATTTTGTTGCGTAAGAGGCTTAATGCTTTCAGCTGACTTGGTCTTTTTAATGGAGTTAACAGAAAATAAATTGTTTTCAAACCGCTTTATTTCCCATAATTCAATAGCAATATCTTTGAAGTTGGTTGCTAGAATTTGATTTTCTGTAAAGGAAGTAGAAACAAAAGCAACGCGTGTTTGACTCCAATCTACATTTTCACGCTTTAAGTTCTGTTTTAATGTTTCATTGTATTCAATAATGAAGTCAGCTTTGTTTTCTAACATCAAACTCAAGTAAGTAAAACCTTGGTCAACTACGCTTAAGTTTCTGTCTCTTTTATATTCAATAATAATGAAAGCATTTGATTGCTTGTCATATGCCAGTGTATCAATTCGTTTATTCTTAATGGTAAATTCACTCTTAACTAAAGTTAGTCCCATTATGATGTTTAAATTTTCCTCAAATACGTTCTGTATCTCACGCTCGAGCTTAAAAGCTTTTTCTTCAACTTCAATTAGCTTGTTATTTTGATTAAGATAAATTGGCATTATTGATATGTTGTTAATGAATTAGTAACACTTGAGCCATTTGCGCTGTAAAATAACACCTTGATTTATAAGTATATTTTTCACAAATTATTTTATCATTCTAACATATTGTAATTATTAGCTTTAATTCTGGGGTGGAAATTTGTAAAAAACGAATTTCATCAAAATCTACCCCCCTCAAACCCTGATTCTACCGTTGAAAATTGGGGTGAACGAATTTTACGGGGCGCTACAGACTAGAAATATCAAGGCTTACAGAGCAGCGCAAATGGCTCCACTTAGAGTGAGATAGCCTATTGCAGCTCATGTAGTGTATCATTTAGAAGAGAAGTCAAAATATTTTTGACTCCTCCATTGGTCAACTCTTTAAACCCAAAGCCAAGGATAAGTTTGTTTATGTTGCTTTTCATACTCAGTGATCTTATCGACATGCTTCAAGGTCAAGCCTATGTCATCCAACCCGCTTAATAGATTGCTTTTACGAAACGGGTCTATATCAAAGGTAAAACCATTGCCAGCCGGTGTAATAACCTGCTGATTTTCGAGATCAACAACAAAACGCACGCCTTCATTAGCGCTAATTTCCGCCATCAATTTATCCAACTGATCTTTATTCACCTTGATCGCCAAGATACCGTTTTTAAAACAATTGTTGTAAAAGATATCGGCATAGCTGGTAGATATGATGGTGTTAAAACCATAATCGGCAATCGCCCAAGGCGCATGCTCGCGGGAAGAGCCACAGCCAAAATTATCACCGGCTACCAGAATTTTGGCACCTTTGAAGGCCGGTTTGTTCAACTCAAACTCGGCGTTATCAGTGCCATTATCATTAAAGCGCCAGTCGTGGAATAAATGTACACCAAAACCACTTCGCTCAACTCTTTTTAAAAACTGCTTGGGAATAATCTGATCAGTATCAACATTGCTTCGATCCATCAAAGCAGCAATACTTTCATGTTTTTTATACGATTCCATAATTTTTCCGGTTTGCCTGTGTGTTAAAGGTTGCGAATATCAACAAAGTGACCCGCTGCGGCGGCTGCAGCTGCCATTGCAGGTGAAACAAGGTGTGTTCGACCACCTTTGCCCTGCCGTCCTTCAAAATTACGGTTAGAAGTGGATGCACTACGTTGACCCTTGGTCAGTTCATCACCATTCATCGCCAGACACATTGAGCATCCTGGATCACGCCATTCCCAACCCGCATCAATAAAAATTTTGTCCAAACCCTCTTCTTCAGCTTGCTGTTTGACATGATAAGAACCTGGCACTGCAATCGCCGTGACCCCTTTGGCCACTTTTGTGCCTTTGGTTACTTCGGCAGCAATTCTAAAATCCTCTATACGTCCATTGGTACAAGAACCAATAAAAACAAGATCAATAGCAATGTCAGTTATTTTGGTATTGGGAGTCAAGCCCATATAGACCAATGCACCTTCACACGCTTTGCATTTTATTTCATCATCAAAACTTTCCGGTGCAGGAACAACACCATCAACGCCGACAACCTGTTCGGGAGAAGTTCCCCAAGAAACCTGCGGGGCAATATCAGCGGCATCAAGTGTAACGGTTGCATCAAATGTTGCGCCCTCATCGCTAGGCAACGTTTTCCAGTAAGCTAATGCTTGATCCCAATATTGACCTGATGGCGAAAATTCGCGGCCTTTGAGATATTCGTAAGTTTTCTCATCAGGTGCGACCAATCCAGCTCTCGCACCTGCTTCAATAGCCATATTACACAGCGTCATCCGACCTTCCATTGAAAGATCCGTGATTGCCGAACCGGTATATTCAATCACATAGCCTGTACCGCCCGCTGTACCAATTTTGCCGGTAATCGCTAGAGCAATATCTTTGGCAGAAGCGTATTTGGATAACCTGCCATTAACCACCACTTGCATGGTTTTCGATTTTTTCTGCGGCAATGTCTGGGTTGCCATAACATGCTCAACTTCAGAAGTACCTATACCAAATGCAAGTGCGCCAAAGGCACCATGTGTTGCTGTGTGACTATCACCACAAACGACGACCATTCCCGGATGAACAAAACCATGCTCAGGAACCACAACATGAATTACACCGTTGTTCGGATTTTTCATGTCATATAAATTCAACCCGTTTTCAAGGCAGTTTTCAGCCATGGTTTCAATTTGTTTCTTGGCAATCGGATCGGCAATCGGCAGGTCGCGATTTTTGGTAGGTACACAGTGATCCATCGTAGCCAATATGCTATGCGGGTTGCGCACTTTCCGTCCAGACAATCTCAGGCCTTCAAAAGCCTGTGGACTGGTAACCTCGTGCATAAGGTGACGATCAACATAAATCAAAGGAGCTTGGCCAGCTTCATCAACCACAAGATGGCTGTCCAAAATCTTTTCGTACATGGTCTTTTTCATAGCGTATTCCAAAGCTTACATACAGACTCTTTATTGAGTGTATGGCGTGTTACAGGATCAATCAGACAAGCATATTAAATTATGCGCAATTGGTTATTATCCCCCAGAATAGGCCTAGTTTGCAATTCAGGGTTAATCAGTTTAGTCATATATACACTTTCAGATAAATAATTTCTATATCAAGATACTAACCCTTCAATAGATTGTTATCTGTATGGTTGTGTAACAACGTGAATTGGAAATTTAATTTCTGAAAGTCTATAGCTTTTTTTCCTGAAACCGACATTCCGCACCCCCGCTATCCGGAACCAGCATATAAGTGAACATACCG
>JBAXXH010000087.1:0-14291 GCA_037127995.1 Methylococcaceae bacterium
CATCAATATTGGTTTGATTAAAGCCATGCACTGAAAACGCGGATTCGTTTGTTGAACGCAGCAACAAACCATCATCCTCTGACCACAGCTGAAAAGCGCTTTTACTTTTAAACTTACGTTTTAAAGCGTAAGTGTGCAAAATCTCGTCGGCTTTTGCCTGCTCCTGGCTCCAGTGTCCGGACAACGAACCTTCCCGTAGCAGACTTTCGACAAAGGCATTAAGCACTTTAGCCGATTGTGCCAATTCCGCATCAAACAGATTGGCCACTTCATCACGCGTTACTTTATAACTGACATAAGCGGCAATTCCCCAAATAAGCATCGACGCAGAAAGCAAACTGATCAGCAATAATTGCCGAAGAGAATAATTCATAACTCGTCTTCATTATCAATGATATAACCTACGCCCCTGACGGTGCGAATAAGCGCAGGATCCAGCTTTTTTCTAAGATAATGGATGTGAACCTCAACCGTATTACTTTCTATATCAGATTCCCATGAGTAAAGACTTTCTTCAAGCCTGGAACGGGAAACCACCTTGCCGATGTTGCTCATCAGAAAACTCAGTATCTCAAATTCTTTTTGAGACAACTCTACCTTCTCATTGTTAAAAGTAACCAAATGAGAAGCGGGATCCAAGACAATACCTTTATACTCAATAGTTGGCGCACTTCTGCCCTCGCTCCTTCTTGCCAACGCCCTTAACCGGGCGCAAACTTCATCCAGCTCAAACGGTTTAATAACAAAATCATCCGCACCACTATCCAAACCCAACACTCTATCAGAAATCGTGTCTTTAGCCGTTAACACCATCACAGGCGTTTCGTCTTTACGACTTCTTAATGCTTTTAAAATAGCCATGCCATCCATATCGGGCAAATTAAGATCCAATACAATCAGCTCATAAGTATTGAGCTTTAAAGCCTCATCAGCGAGTTTGCCATTGGTTAGCCAATCAACCGCATAACCTTCCATTTTTAATCCGGCAACTAGGCCATCGCCCAGTATTTCATCATCTTCAACCAGTAAAAGTCGCATTTATCCTCCAAAAACTTTCATATAATATTCTGCCTCAAGCGAAACTATTTTGTCCATAATCAACCGTTTTTGGACAAAAAACTGCAAACTGATTGTTACACGCCGCGCGGCCACATTGACGGTTTTCCGCAAACATGACCGCGCTGATCGTAGCCGGTATAGCTCTACTCGACCGTAACGGACTTGGCAAGATTTCTGGGCTGGTCTACATCCGTGCCTTTTAAGACAGCGACATGGTAGGATAATAGCTGTAACGGAATAGTATAAACGATGGGTGAAATCTCGTTTTCAACTTGCGGTACTTTTATAATTTGTACATTATCATCCGATGAAGAAGAAACCAGGGTTTCATCCATAAAAACAATTAATTGCCCGCCTCTGGCACTTACTTCCTGGATATTGGATTTTAACTTTTCCAGCAGACTGTTGTTGGGTGCAACGGTAATAACCGGCATATCTGCATCTATTAAGGCCAAGGGGCCGTGTTTTAGCTCGCCTGCGGGATAAGCCTCTGCATGGATATAGGAAATTTCTTTCAACTTTAACGCACCTTCCATTGCAATCGGGTAATGCGTTCCCCTTCCCAAAAACAAGGCATGTTGTTTTTCGGCAAATTGCTCGGCTAATTGCTTGATTTCTTCATCCAGCTTTAATGCGGCTTCAACTTTTCCGGGTAAACTGAATAATTCCGAGGTAATTTTTTGCTCCAATTTTTCAGACATTTGAAAGCGCCGACCGATAGCAATCACCAACAGCATCAATGTTGTCAATTGTGTGGTAAATGCTTTAGTTGATGCGACACCAATTTCAGGGCCGGCTCGGGTCATCAATACCAGATCGGATTCCCTAACCAGAGAGCTTTCCGGAACATTACAGATTGCCAAGGAATATTTGGCACCCAGCTTTTTAGCTTCTTGCAGTGCCGCCAAGGTATCTGCTGTTTCGCCCGATTGAGAGATGGTGACAATTAAGGTATCGGCTGCCAATACGGGGCTTCTGTAACGGAATTCACTGGCCACTTCAATATTGCAGGGAACGCGGGCCAGTTTTTCAAACCAGTAGCTTGCAACCAGGCCGGCATGATAACTGGTACCACACGCTAAAATTTGTACTGATTTTATGTTATCGAATATTTCACTGGCATTGTGCCCAAATGAATTTTCTTGCAAGCGATTATTAACAAATCTCCCTTCCAACGTTTGCGAAATGGCAAAAGGCTGTTCATAAATTTCTTTCAGCATGTAGTGGCGATAATCGCCTTTATCAACTGAATCAGCGGTTAACTGGCTTTCTTTACTGGGGCGACTGACAACCTGGTCATTGATATCATAGATAACCAGTTTATTGATGCTTATTGAGGCTATATCGCCCTCTTCCAAAAAGATAAAACGACGCGTAACAGGGAGTAATGCAGCGACATCTGAAGCGATAAAATACTCACCAATACCCACGCCAATGACTAATGGACTGCCTTTTCTGCAGGCTATCAATACATCGGGTTCCTCTGTGCTCACTATCCCCAGGGCATACGCACCTTCAAGTTTTTTTACCGTAAGCTTGACCGCAGATAAAAAGCCATCCGTAGTTTTCATGGCCTCATAAATCTGATGCACGATCACTTCAGTATCCGTTTCTGAAGTAAATTCGTAGCCATTTGCTATCAATGAGCCTCGCAGGTGCTCATGATTTTCAATAATACCGTTATGCACGACAGCCACTTTATCTTTGCACACATGCGGATGCGCATTGGCTGTGCTGGGCTTGCCATGAGTTGCCCATCGGGTATGGGCTATACCGATAGTACCCGAAACAGGGTCGGCCTGTAATAATGCCTCAAGCCCTTTGACTTTCCCCAGTTCTCTTTTTCGGTAGATTATTTGGTTGTCGATAACCGCTAATCCCGCTGAATCATAGCCACGATATTCCAGTCTTTTTAAACCCTCCAGTAATATGGGTACTATATTTCGCTGCGCTATTCCACCTACAATTCCACACATATTATTTTTCCCTTTTAATAGGTCGTTGCCAGTCGGCAAGAGAGACCTGTTTTACTCTGCTTAAAGTCAACTGATTCTCTGGACTGTCTTTAGTGATTGTTGAGCCTGCACCTATGGTGGCATTTTTGCCTATGGTTACCGGGGCTACTAACTGGGTATCGGAGCCAATAAAAGCGCCATCTTCAATAACGGTTCTAAATTTGTTGACCCCATCATAATTGCAGGTGATGGTTCCGGCACCGATATTAACTCGGCTACCTACTGTAGCATCACCAATATAACTTAAATGGTTTATTTTACTGGATGCCGCTACTGATGATTTTTTTATTTCTACAAAATTACCAATATGTACATTTTCAGCTAAAACCGTCTCCGGACGCAGTCTGGCAAAAGGCCCAATTTTACTACCCTGCCCTATGACTACATTATCTATGACGCAGTTAGCCAAAATTTCCACGTTATCACCAATAATGGAATCTTTTATATGGGTATTGGCACCTATTTTGACGTTATTACCGATACTGTTTTTGCCTTCGATAATAACATTAACATCAACTTGTATATCAATCCCCAGCTTTTCAAATGAACCCCTGAGATCAAATCGGGCTGGATCGAACAAAGTAACGCCCAGCTCCATTAATCGATTCGCCTGTTCTTGCTGATAGACACGTTCCAGATGACTAAGCTGGATACGATTATTAACGCCCAAGACTTCATCAACTGATTCAGGCTGATTGGTTACCACAGCAATACTATCGGTAACGGCCATTTCAATAACATCGGTTAAATAATATTCGCCTTGGGCGTTATTATTATTTAACTGGTTCAACCATTTTTTTAATGCTTTGCCCTGCACCGCCATGATGCCGGTATTACCTTCGTTAATCTGTTTTTCAGTAACTGAAGCATCTTTTTCTTCGACAATTTTGGTCACTTGTCCAGATGCATCTCTTACTATTCTGCCATAACCGGTTGGATTATCGAGGTTAACGGTCAGTAATGCCAGAGACTGGTCATTAACGTTTGCTATTAATTGCTTTACTGTGGTCAGTTTTAATAAAGGAACATCACCATATAAAATTAAAACGGTATCGGTATCGGCAATTTGATCGCTAACTTGTTGCACCGCATGACCCGTACCTAATTGCTGTTTTTGTTCAATCCAGCTCGCATCTAAATCCTTTAGAGTGTCTCTGACCAACTCTGCGCCATGACCATAAACAATCTTAATGGTATTGTTATCCAGCTGGCAACTCATATCATAAACATGTTGAAGTAATGATTTATTTGCAATTTTATGTAAAATTTTGGGAAGCTCGGAACGCATTCGCGTACCTTTACCTGCGGCAAGAATAATAGTCGTAATTTTCATTTCAGATCCTGTTATACAAAAAAAGCCCGATAGCGTAGTTTACGTTATCGGGCTTCTTTAAAATTTTTAGAGCACGTTTTATCCAGCTTGCAACAAACACGCGACTTTACTGCTATCCACCACGCTTTCTAAACCTGTCCAAGGTTCTTAATTGCATAACAGCTTGTGCCAATTCTGACTGAGCTGTTGCGTAATCAATTTTACCGGACTTATCGGTCAGCGCTTCTTCTGCTTTCGCCTTGGCATCCAGTGCCGCCGCTTCATCAATATCTTTTGCCCTAATCGCGGTGTCAGCCAAAATGGTGACTAAATGAGGCTGTACCTCTAAAAGTCCACCGGATATAAAGAAAGGATAACTTTCGGTATCGCTCACTTTCACCCGAACTTCACCCGCATTAAGCTTTGTTATTAAGGGAGCATGTCGAGGTGAAATACCCACTTCGCCAAGTTCAGCCGGAGCAAATACCATTTCCGCCAATCCGGAAAATATCTCCTTTTCTGCGCTTACGATGTCTACATGTACGGTCATGGTCATTTTTTTACCTGTTTCAATATTCCCCCCACTGCAAGGCGGGGAGAAACATTTATTAGCTTTTTAATGTCTTTGCTTTCTCAAGATTTCAATCCGATTGCAGCGATTAAACTGGCAGACCGGACTATTATCCTTGCATTGCCCGTGCTTTCTCAAGCACTTCATCTATGGTACCAACCATATAAAAAGCCTGCTCAGGAATAGTATCGTACTCGCCGGCAATAATACCTTTAAAACCGGCAATGGTATCTTTCAAAGATACGTATTTACCAGGAGAGCCGGTAAATACTTCAGCAACAAAGAAAGGTTGAGACAAGAATCGTTGCATTTTACGGGCTCTTGATACGGTCAATTTATCTTCTTCCGATAATTCATCCATACCCAGAATGGCAATAATATCGCGCAATTCTTTGTAGCGTTGCAAAATACCCTGAACGCTACGTGCGACATCATAATGCTCTTGTCCGATAACCAAAGGATCAAGCTGACGACTGGTTGAGTCCAGTGGATCAATAGCAGGATAAATACCTAACTCGGCAATTTGGCGTGACAATACAACAGTCGCATCCAAATGGGCAAAAGTAGTTGCAGGTGATGGATCAGTCAAATCATCCGCAGGTACATAAACCGCCTGAATAGACGTGATAGAACCGGTTTTGGTTGAGGTAATACGCTCTTGTAAAACACCCATTTCTTCGGCCAGTGTAGGCTGGTAACCCACGGCTGAAGGCATACGACCCAACAGTGCTGATACTTCAGTTCCTGCCAGTGTATAACGATAGATGTTATCAACGAAAAACAGAACGTCACGACCTTCATCACGGAAATATTCCGCCATGGTTAAACCAGTCAGCGCAACGCGCAGTCTGTTTCCCGGTGGCTCGTTCATTTGTCCGTAAACCAGCGATACTTTGTCGATTACGTTTGAATCCGTCATTTCGTGATAGAAGTCATTACCTTCACGAGTACGTTCGCCAACACCCGCAAACACAGAATAACCACTGTGCTCAATAGCGATGTTACGAATCAACTCCATCATGTTAACGGTTTTACCAACACCCGCGCCACCGAATAATCCGACTTTACCACCTTTGGTAAAGGGGCAGACCAAATCAATAACTTTAATGCCGGTTTCCAACAATTCGTTGGCAGCCGCTTGTTCTGCATAACTGGGTGCTTCACGATGGATGCCCCATTTAACTTGTTCGCCGATAGGACCTTTTTCGTCGATGGGTTCGCCCAAGACGTTCATAATACGACCTAAAGTTTCTTTACCCACGGGCACAGAAATAGGTGCATTAGTATTGGTAACCTGTAAACCGCGACTTAAGCCATCGGTACTACCCATGGCAATGGTTCTGACTACGCCGTCACCTAATTGCTGTTGTACTTCCAATACCAGATTTTTGCCTTCTACATTTAAGGCATCATATACTTTTGGCAGGTCTGCGCGTGAAAATTCCACGTCAACGACCGCGCCGATAATTTGAACGATTTTACCCGAACTCATTGAGTTGTCCTCTAAGTGTTGTGTCATTTTGCTTGGGGCCTTCGATTAAGCTCAAGAGAGCCTTAAACAGCAGAGGCACCGGCAACAATTTCTGAAATTTCCTGAGTGATCGCGGCTTGTCTGGCTTTGTTGTAAATCAATTGCAACTCACCAATAAGATTGCCTGCGTTATCCGAAGCACTCTTCATAGCCACCATTCTGGCTGCCTGCTCACAGGCATTATTTTCAACCAGCCCCTGGTAAACTTTGGATTCGATAAAACGAGTCAATAGATGATCCAAAACTTCTTTAGCATCAGGCTCATAAATATAATCCCAATGACCATTCAGTTTTTCGTCAAGTTCACAGGCGACGACAGGAAGTAACTGTTCAACAGTAGGTCGCTGAGTCATGGTGTTCACAAATTCATTGCTAACGACATACAATTCATCGATTCTGCCTTCTTCATAGGCATCCAGCATTATTTTAATGACGCCGACTATGTCATTCAGATGAGGAGCGTCACCCAATTTAGAAACCTGACCGACTACATTAACTTTCAGGTTGCTAAAAAACCCTGAAGCTTTTGTGCCAATGGTACAAACATCGACTTCAATATTTGCGTTGTTCCATTGTACTAACTGAGTTAGCGTCTTTCTGAACAGGTTAGAATTCAGCCCACCACACAAGCCTCTATCGGAACTCACCAAAATAATCCCTACCCGCTTAACATCGCGTGCAATCAGGTAAGGGTGTTTATACTCTGGATTGGCCTGAGCCAAGTGTTTGATAATCTTGCCAATTTTTATAGAATAGGGCCTTGTTGCCTGCATTCTGTCTTTTGTTTTACGCATTTTACTCGCAGCAACCATCTCCATTGCCCGAGTGATCTTTTGAGTATTCTTGATACTCGCGATCTTTGTGCGTATTTCTTTACCAACAGCCATTTGAAGACCCTTTTACCAACTATGAGTATTAATGAAAGTTTCAATAGCAGTTCTTATTCCACTGCTAATTTCATTACTAAAATCGCCAGTTGCATTAATGTTGCTCATTAACTCAGATTGCTCTGATTTCATGTACAACTGTAAAGCAGCTTCAAAGTCCAGTACCTTGTTTACTTCTATGCTATCAAGGAAACCTTCATTAGCAGCAAACAATGAAACCGCCATTTGCGCGACTGACATCGGCGAATATTGATTTTGCTTCATTAATTCCGTAACCCGTTGGCCACGTTCAATTTGCTTGCGGGTGCTTTCATCCAAATCCGAAGCGAACTGGGCAAAAGCCGCTAACTCGCGGTATTGCGCCAAATCAAGACGAGTACCACCACCTAATTTCTTGATGATTTTTGTCTGTGCTGCGCCACCGACTCGCGATACCGACAAACCAGCGTTTACAGCGGGACGGATACCTGAGTTAAACAAGTTGCTTTCAAGAAAGATCTGACCATCGGTAATAGAGATTACGTTAGTTGGTACGAAAGCAGATACGTCACCACCTTGGGTTTCAATAATTGGCAATGCCGTCAATGAACCGGTTTTACCTTTTACCCGACCGCCAGTCAGTTTTTCAACTTCAGCCGCGTTAATACGTGAGGCTCTTTCCAACAAACGGGAATGTAAATAAAACACGTCACCTGGATACGCTTCGCGACCGGGAGGACGACGTAACAATAAGGAAACCTGGCGATAAGCCCATGCTTGCTTGGTTAAATCATCATAGATAATCAGGGCATCTTCACCGCGATCTCTAAAAAACTCACCCATTGAACAACCAGTATACGGCGCGATAAATTGTAGTGCCGCTGATTCAGACGCTGATGCCGCAACAATAATGGTATGCGCCATTGCGCCATGCTCTTCCAATTTGCGAACGACGTTGGCAATGGATGAACGTTTTTGACCGATAGCTACATAGATACATTTAATGCCTGTACCTTTTTGATTAATGATGGCATCAATCGCAATCGCTGTTTTACCGGTTTGTCTGTCTCCAATAATCAATTCACGCTGTCCACGACCGACCGGAATCATCGCATCAATTGATTTTAAACCCAATTGTACGGGCTGATCAACTGACTGACGGGCAATTACACCCGGTGCGATTTTTTCAATAGGAGCCGTTTCGGTGGTATCAATTGCACCTTTGCCGTCAATTGGATTACCCAGTGCGTCAACTACACGCCCCAGCAATGCCTCACCAACAGGTACTTCCAAGATTTTTCCGGTACATTTTACGGTGTCGCCTTCAGTGATATGCTGATATGAACCTAATATCACCACACCCACTGAATCTCTTTCAAGATTAAGTGCCATCCCAAAGGTGTTACCCGGGAATTCAAGCATCTCGCCTTGCATAGCTTCAGATAAACCATGTACTCTTACAATACCGTCAGTCACACTGACTACGGTACCTTCTGTATGCGCTTCGGCACTTAAGTCGAAGTTTTCGATCTTCTTTTTAATCAGATCACTTATTTCAGATGGATTTAGTTGCATGTGCTTTTTCTCACTTTCACTGTAGCGCTTTTTGCATGTGTTGAAGCCGGCCTTTAATAGATCCGTCAATGACTCTGTCGCCTGCCCGTACGAGAACGCCACCAATTAATGACTTATCCACGGCTACATTCATAAGGATTTTTTTGCCCAAGGTCTTTTCAAGTGTTGCCGTAAAGTTTTGCTTTGCTTCTTTTGAAAGCGCATAAGCCGTAAATACTTCAACCTCGATATAACCCTCGTCCTCTGCTTTATAAGCTTCAAAAAGCTTGGCAATAGTGGGCAACAACATTAATCGATTGTTATGAACCAGCAATTTTAGAAAATTTTCATTCTCTTCATTAATATGCTCTTGGCAAATATCCAGCATCAGTGCTGATAACCTTTCTTTATTAACTTTGGGGTTATCAATGACCACAGAAATATCTTCATTCTTTAGGACAACCGACATAAAAGCCAAGCTCTGCGACCAAGTTGCGGTCGTATCAGTTTCCTTGGCTCTTTTAAAAACTGCGGCTGCGTAAGGCCTTGCTAATGTTGCCTGTTCGCTCATTATGCTGCCTATCCTAATTGATTTGAGACTTTGCTAACGATATCTTGGTGCTTGGCTTTATCAATTTCTGCACCCAGAATCTGTTCCGCAGCACTTAACGCCAAATCAGCCACTTCTTGACGCAAACCTTCTTTAGCTTGCTGTATTTCTTGATCAATTTGTGCTTTTGCTGCAATAATCAAACGCTCGCCTTCTTTTTTAGCGGTGTCTTTTGATTCTTCAACAATTTCATTTGCACGTTTCTGAGCCATGGTAACAATCTCTGAAGACTGTTCTTTGGCTTCTTTTAAAACGCCCTTGGCTTTTTTCTCGGCCAGAAGAATTTCTTCCTGACCTCTTTCAGCAGCAGCCAAACCATCGGCAATTTTCTTTTTACGTTCTTCTAAAGAGTCAAATAAGGGAGGCCAAATGTACTTCATGGTAAACCATACCAGAAGTGCAAAGGTAATCATTTGCCCAATCAGAGTAGCATTGATACTCACGATGCGTTCCTCTTGTTGCTAGTTAACACGACGGTATAATTAACCGGCAGCCGCAGCTTGTACAGCTGACAGGAATGGGTTTGCGAAAGTAAAGAACAACGCCAAACCAACGCCAATCATTGTTACCGCATCCAACAGACCGGCAACAACAAACATTTTTACTTGTAGCATAGGTACCATTTCTGGTTGACGAGCAGCGCCTTCCAAGAATTTTCCACCCAACAGACCAAAGCCTATCGCAGTTCCTAAAGCGCCCATACCCAGAACCAGACCTACTGCAATAGCAGTCATGCCTTGTACGTCAGCAATTAATTTTGCAATTTCCATGAAACCTCCAAACGATTAAAAAATAATAAAAAAATGGTTAAACAATAATTAATGATCTTCGTGCGCCATACTCAGGTAAACAATAGTCAATACCATGAATATAAAAGCTTGAAGCGTAATAATTAAAATGTGAAAGATTGCCCAAGGAAAACTTAATACCGGTTGAAGGTACCAAGGCAGCAAGGCAATCAAAATAAAAATCAACTCACCCGCATACAGGTTTCCGAATAAACGAAGCGCCAAGGAGATGGGTTTTGCAATTTCTTCTACTAACTTCAACAGCAAGTTGAAGGGTAATAACCAAGGGCCAAAAGGCTGAAACATTAACTCTTTGGCAAAGCCCCAAGGGCCTTTTATTTTGATGCTGTAAAAAATAATCAAACAGAATACTGAAATAGACATTGCAAATGTCGCATTTAAATCCGTACTGGGTACAACCCGCAGGTATTCTATACCCATCATCGACCCAACCAACGGAAAAATATCAACGGGGAACAAATCCATAAAGTTCCACATAAATACCCAGCAAAATATGGTCAATGCCAAGGGCGCGATCAATTTACTGTTGCCATGAAAACTGTCTTTAACCTGGTTATCAACAAACTCTATCAACATTTCAGCAAAATTTTGCACTAACCCAGGCACGCCGGCAGTTGCCTTGTCTGCTGCGGTCTTAAAAAACCAGAGGAACAAGCCACCTAAAACAGCTGAGAAAAACAAGGTATCAAGATGCAGTGTCCAAAAACCCTCGCCAACATGTAGCGGTGTTAAATGGTGAATAATATAACCGGTTGCACCTTCGGCGGCATGAACTTCGGTAGCCATTGTTCCTCTCTTTAAAATTGTGATGTTAACGCATCAATAGCGCGAACCAAAAAACCGATAATGCTGTTATATAGCCAACTAACAGCGGTAATATTTCTATATTTGGAACTTTAAAAATCATTATGAACAGCGCTGCCGTTAACAACAACTTGCCTGATTCTCCGGAATAAAAGGAATTAACCATCTTTCGCGCTGGCTGCCCGGAGGATTTAACTATCTTTAACGCAAAGTACAGGTTGGGAATAAAAGCGGCCATCCCTCCCAAAGCACTCGATAAGCCTTGCTGCCAATCACCTGCAAAACCAAAGCCAGCCATGATTATCAGAATTATCAGAATTTGATAACTTAAAATCTTACTGACAGTAGAGTATTTTCTACTTGTCACATAGCTCTCCAAACATAAAAGCTAAAGGATTATATCTAGCAGCCTTAATTAAATCAAGGCTGATTAAAATCAAATGCTCATTTTATAAAGTTTAACCGCCTGTTTTCTTATTATTAAGCCCCCGTTTTTTACCAAAAAAGTATTTAAAAAGACGCTTTAGACGCCACTATTTACATTTATTTTTGTAAGGGAATTTGTAAGCGACAAGCCTTTAAGCGCTGCCATAGATTAAATTTATTACCGATTAGTCAACGTAGCTTGGAAATGAGTATGGCACACTTAAGCATTTTTCCCTTGTCTTCATCCGGACTTGGCTGGGGTAGCACCCTTTGACTGGCATGGATTCCGACTTCCTTGCGAATATGAGAGACAACTTTTGGTGCTGGCAAACATGCCTCATTGAGAAATAGTCAGCGACAATACTCCATCACCTAGCTTCACTGCGCTGACTTGACCTTCAACTCAAACGTTAGCCTCTATACATCTTTCTGGACATAGCTATTGTGAATAAAGGTAAGCTATAATTAAACATGGAAAAAATTGCTATTAACCCAAATCGTTTGAACTGGTGCATGAACACAGTACGGATAGATATTGAACATCTATCTTCTGAAGTTCATATTGCCAAGCCAACGCTTGTGCTGGCAATGGAAAACCACGCGGCTTTAACTGTCACTCAACTACAAAAAATAGCAACTTACTTTAAACGTAGTTTATTGTTTTTTCTTGACCCAAATGAAGTCCAAGAAGAAAAAATCTACACCCCTCAATTTCGTACAATCAATAATCAAAAACCGATCCATTCTTCTAAGCTAAGAACATTTATTGAGCGTGTAGAAAAACAGCGACAAGTTTATATTGGCTTGCTAGAAGATTTGGGTGAACCAATTAATGCAAATTGGCATCCTGACTTGAATTGGAATATTACAGATATTAAAAAAATCAGTGCTAATATTCGTGAGTGGTTGGAATTACCAAAATCTTACGATTTCAATGACCTGAGACAGTCTGTTGAAAGAAAAGGAATAATCGTGATTGTATCCAATGGATACAATGGAAAATGGCAAATTGATAAAAAAGACCCTGTACGTGGTTTTTCTTTATATTATGAAGTTTTGCCAATTATAGTCATTAAAAAACAGGTGAGTGAAGGAGCTCAGGCATTCACTTTAATGCATGAATTGGCACATTTGTTATTACATAAAGAAAGCACCATTGATAATGATGAAGATTTTTATAATTATCAGGGTAAGGAAAAAGAAGCGAATGAATTTGCTGGAAACTTGTTGGTTCCTGATGTTTTTTTAAACCAAATTAACGTAAAAATTTTACTAAATTTAAGAATTAACGAATATGATGATTTTCTGGCTGATTTCAAAAAACTATGGTGTGTAAGTGGTCGAGCGATATTAGTGAGACTTCTGAGAAATGATAAGATACCACAGCAATGTTATCAGGACTATGTAGCTTTGCAGGAAAAAAAATACAACGCAGAAGAAAGTCGAATTAGCTTGGATAGAAAACCGATACCAAGATTATATAGACATAGAGAGCCTATTAACGTATTCGGAAAACCATTTGTCTATGCGGTATTTGACTCCTTACACAACAAAAATATTACCTTAGCTAAAGCCAGTACTTATTTAGATAACTTAAAAATTAGTGACGTCCGCCAGTTGGAGCGGCATGTATAGTTTTGATGCGTCATCAATGATTCACGCTTGGGATAACTATCCTATTTCTAATCGACATTTTGAGTCTCTGTGGCAATGGTTTTCCGATCAAATTGATAACGGACAATTTAGTATATCAAAAATAGCATTTGAAGAAGTGAATCATAAGTTACCAGAATGCGGCGAGTGGCTGAAAAGCAATCAAATTAAAGTTTATCCTTTAACGGCTGTAAATTTAATAATGGCACAACAAATAAAAACTCTTTTGGGTATAGTCGAAGAAGGGTATACGAAAGGTGTTGGTGAAAATGATTTATTTATTATTTCTATCGCAAAAGAGACGACAACTACTTTGATTAGCGAAGAAGGGCGACAGAATAATCTGCCGTCTCTAAAATCTAATTATAAAATTCCAGCCGTCTGTGAGATGCCCGAAGTTGGCGTAAAATGTATTAGCTTTATTGAGTTGCTCAAATGACCGCATTTCAACAGTCAAAATAAAAATATCGAGAGATTTTATGAATGCCATTCGTGCATTCCAATGCGAAAATATCGGGCATAAAAAGATGAGCCTACTTCGCTGAAGTTTAGATATTTTTTATGTCATAACGAAAGACCCCTTTTTTTCAAAAAATCGTTGATACCGGCCAATTATCTAATGACAATCAACAAGCGGCCGTCAGCATGTTATTAAAAAAAGCCGAAATATACCTCAATGGCGTCACCAAACGCGGAAAAACAGAAGAAGCTAATTATTATCAGATACTTATTTAAGGTTACTCCCTGAATTGAATTAGATCATGGAACACGGTATTGATATTATGCTTTTGTCCGTTGAATGTAGGGCAACGAAAAGATTTTGCCCAACTGACTTGCTACTTGCTGACTTCCTCGTTTGCCAACGCGTAAACGGCATAATCCAAGTAGGCACGATAAAGCCGTACCTACCCTATCAGGCTTGACCCCATCCTACGCACTAAGCTGTTTGATTTTGCCCTTGCAGGGCTTAGGGTTTGTGGACATTCTAATTTCATAGGGCTTCCAGGCATGGGGGCTCGAATGTGATAACCGACATTCCGCACCCCCGCTATCCGGAACCAGCATATAAGTGAACATACCG
>JBAXXH010000088.1:0-13869 GCA_037127995.1 Methylococcaceae bacterium
CATACCTGAAGCGGCAATTTTATAATTTGATCAAGTTATTTCGTGCTCGTTCCTTAGAAAATTAATCAAACCCTGGCGTTGGATCAAAACGCGTCCACTGCCGCACAGGCAGCTTAGAAAGCCCCCGGCAACACAAAACAAGCCGGTAAATAGTCCACTGCCGCACAGGCAGCTTAGAAATTTCTTTTCTCACCCCCCGATAGCCCTGCAAAGTCCACTGCCGCACAGGCAGCTTAGAAATTTAGCACGATGGAAAACGAACTGCACGGGGTGTCCACTGCCGCACAGGCAGCTTAGAAATTACGAATTTAAACATGGGCTCATTATCGACTGTCCACTGCCGCACAGGCAGCTTAGAAATCACGCTTAACGCCATCCCCCGGCGCATAACTGTCCACTGCCGCACAGGCAGCTTAGAAACCCCATCGGTACCTAGTACCCCCCCATTCGGTGTCCACTGCCGCACAGGCAGCTTAGAAAGCGTAAAAATCGCCGCTATCCGGGTTGCTAAAGTCCACTGCCGCACAGGCAGCTTAGAAAAACCTAACGGGGCGGCTTTGGTGTTTAAGGTGGTCCACTGCCGCACAGGCAGCTTAGAAAACCAACGGCACTTCCGCCTGAGCTGACGGCACGTCCACTGCCGCACAGGCAGCTTAGAAATTGCAGGGCTTGGTATCAACACCGGGTGCATGGTCCACTGCCGCACAGGCAGCTTAGAAAAGTCGGAAAAAACGGCGGTTTCAGGAATGATGGTCCACTGCCGCACAGGCAGCTTAGAAATGGGAAGATTTTGGCAACGTCGCGCAAAGCAAGTCCACTGCCGCACAGGCAGCTTAGAAACGAACCACCAGCGGATGAATTATTTACCGTGGGTCCACTGCCGCACAGGCAGCTTAGAAATGTAATTTTTCAAAGTAACGCCGTTGCAGTTCGTCCACTGCCGCACAGGCAGCTTAGAAAATAGCGGTGCTGGCGGTTCGCCGCGTGTGTTTGTCCACTGCCGTACAGGCAGCTTAGAAATCACGGTAAAACTCCTGGCGCAGTTTTTCGGTGTCCACTGCCGCACAGGCAGCTTAGAAAAATAAAGGCATTAAGGGTGTTAGACACTCGATGTCCACTGCCGCACAGGCAGCTTAGAAAATCATACCGCCAAGCTTGATAATCAGGCGTTGGTCCACTGCCGCACAGGCAGCTTAGAAACCCAGAAATTTGAATACCTGAAGCGGTAGTAAGTCCACTGCCGCACAGGCAGCTTAGAAATAATGCAGAAAAATCGGCAGCCAACAGCTGGGGTCCACTGCCGCACAGGCAGCTTAGAAATGTCGGGAGACAACCAGTATGGCACTTAATAAGTCCACTGCCGCACAGGCAGCTTAGAAATTGCAAATAAACATCAGGATAGCCAAGGCGTTGTCCACTGCCGCACAGGCAGCTTAGAAATCTCATTTTCTTTATTTGCAGGCGAGCTATCCGTCCACTGCCGCACAGGCAGCTTAGAAATTTTGGGTAACCGTTCACCTACCCCCTTTAAACTTTTTTCACACAAAAATCATAAAACGTTAGACAATACGCGTCATGACATTTGATTTCGCTACTTCAGCCTCTAAACCTGACGATCTTGAAAGCGCCCATCAGCTTATTGCAGATTTGTGGATCAATGGAGCGGAGTTAACCGCTAAACTTACGGCACAAAACGAAAAGCTCAATACCAATCCAACTAACTCATCAATGCCGCCCTCAACAGATGTCTTTGGCAAACATAAAAAGAAAGTCAAATTACATAAGCGTAAAAGCGGTTTGAAGCAAGGTGCCCAAGTCGGACATGTAGGCAGAGGCCGCAAACTGCTGGCCAATGAAGAGGTTGACGATACGATTATCTGCCTGCCTAAAACCACTTGCGATTGCGGTGGCCATATCCAAGTAAACACCAGCCGATTTAAGCGGCATCAAGTTTTTGAGTTGCCGAAAATACAGCCTGTCGTCACTGAATACCAACAAGTTTACGGGGCTTGTACGCAATGCAAAACCTGTCATTTTGGCCCGTTGCCGACCGGTGCTCCTAAGGGTATGTTAGGCGCACGGGCTATGTCCGCTGTCAGTATTTTAACGGGCGACTATCATCTAAGCAAACGCTACACACAGCTATTATTCGCGGATTTTTTTAACTTACCGGTCAGTGTAGGAACGGTTTCCAACGCCGAGGCGATGGTGTCGGAAGCCTTGAAAGCTCCCGTAGAAGAAGCAAAAGAGCACATTAAAAAACAACCGAATGTTAATGCCGATGAAACCGGCCATAAACAGCAAGGCAAGAAAATGTGGATGTGGTTAGCGGCAACCGCATTGGTTGCCGTGTCCGTTATTCGCGGGTCACGCTCAAGCAGCGTTGCCAAAGAATTATTAGGCGAGTTTTTTAGCGGTACTTTAACAACGGATCGCTATTCTGGATATACCTGGGTCGATATTGCTTACAGGCAGTTTTGCCGGGCGCACTTAATCCGCGATTTTATAAAAATATCTGAACGCAGTGGTGAAGCCGGACGGATAGGCGATCAACAGTTAGCCTATATTAAAAGAATGTTTCGCCTTTGGTGGAAGTTTCGCGACGGCACATTGAGTCGGACTCAGTTCATTGTGGTAATGGTTCCTCTACGACGGCAAATGGAACTGTTGCTCGAACAAGGCCTTTACTGTGGTGAATCAAAAACAGCAAACACCTGTAAAAAGCTGTTGAAATATAAATCGGCGTTGTGGAAATTTATCGAAACTGAAGGGGTGCAACCCACGAACAACTTTGCCGAACAGCTTATTCGTTCGTATGTGTTATGGCGTAAAAGTAGTTTTGGTACGCAGTCGGATCGTGGTGATTTATTTGTAGAACGGATGATGACGGTAACAAGTACCTGTAAATTACAAAAACGTAATCGCAATTTCTATTAATGAAGTAAATATTCCCAAAATGCCGTATGACTCCACGCCCATCAGACGAGTATAAAACGAGGCAAAGAATACCCAGCTTTTAATTGGATACAGGTAGTGCTTAACATGATATATAACTCACTGAACGATTCCAAAGCAAAATTCAAATGCACTGCTGAGTTATCGTGAAGGTGTTTTACACAACGGTTCCAAAAACAGCCCCGACACCCGCAGTTAAGCCCATCGCCAGCGCGCCCCAGAAGGTTACCCGGAAAGCGCTTTTAATAATACCGGAGCCGCCGGTATAAGCGGCTAAAGTACCCAGTAAGGCAAGAAACAGCAAGGAGGCGGATGACACAAAAACAATTAAGTTTGGCTCAGGGGCAAACAGGACAATCAATAGTGGCAATACTGCGCCAATGGCGAAAGTGGTTGCCGAAGTCAGTGCGGCTTGAATGGGGCGTGCCGTGCCTGTTGCAGAAATACCCAGCTCATCACGGGCGTGAGCACCCAAGGCATCATGATTCATCAATTGTTCGGCGACTTGTTCGGCCAGGACAGGATCAAGTCCTCGCGCTACATAAATAGCCTGTAATTCTTTTTGTTCATGTTCAACATTTTCATCCAGCTCTCTGCGTTCACGCGCCAAATCGGCTTGCTCGGTATCGGCTTGTGAGCTGACTGACACATATTCACCGGCCGCCATCGACATGGCTCCTGCAACCAGTCCGGCGACACCGGCCAATACGATATCGTTATGTGCTGCATGGGAGGCAGCAATACCTACAATTAAACTGGCTGTTGAGACAATGCCGTCATTTGCGCCTAAAACAGCGGCACGTAGCCAGCCTATACGATGAGTGCGGTGGGTTTCGTGATGCATTGGTTTTCCTTTTACGTTAATGACGTTATAGCAGTTCAGCAGAAACTGTTTAATTATTCCCTTTTTCAAAGGGGAAGGTACTTATTCAAAGTAAGCATGAACAATCTTTACTTGCCACCCTAAAGCGTTATATTGTTTTTATGTGTGGCAATGATAATACCAGTTTTAGATAGTTGCTATCAGTCGGTTAACTGACTGTTTTGTGTCTTGCTTTATCAGGATTATAACTTATGAAAAAGAATAAGATCGTTAAATTGCACCACTTGTTTTTTGCTCTATTAATGTGCTTCGTATTTACTGATGTATCTGCAAATCCCCGCATAGCGGTTCTGGATTTTGAATTAAAAGACATGACACTTGCCCCGCGCATACCGGCAGAAATAACCCGCACAGCGTCCATTAAGCCGCTAATGGAAAACGAGCTTAAAAAATCAGGTTACGACCTTGTGTCCATCAATCCGGAATCCCAACAACAAGCGACTGCGGGGACGGGTTATCTTTTTGATCATCCGGATGTTGCGGCTCAACTGGGCAAACAATTTAATGCCGATTATGTGATCGTTGGAAGACTGCACAAGCCCGGTTTTTTGTTTTTTTATCTGATGGCCCACCTGGTCGATGTCAAAAAAGAAGCGCTGGTTGGCGAATATCTTTACGAAGTTAAAGGCGGCGAGAAAAAAATAGTCGTACAAGGTGTAGAATCGCTCACTGAAAAAATCGTTAAAACGCTGGATGCGGCAAAATAAGCAGAAGGCACAGAGTGAAAATATTTTGTTCATTTAAAAGCCTGCTATAAAAGTGGTGGTTGTTTTGCGCCGGTCACTTTAACCTGCACAGCATCGCCGACTCTTAAAGTGCCGCACTGATTATGCAGGGCGTTTTGACCAAAGTAGACCTTATTTTCCCATTTTCTGGTACGGTTGAGCGTTGTGAGCGGTTCTTTGCCGGTTTGTGCGGTTTCTGGATCGATAGTCGGGACAGAACACCGCGAGCAGGGCTTGGGTAGCCTGAAATCAATATCGCCAATGCTGATTTCTCTCCAACTGTCTTCGGCGTAACCGGGGCAACCGGAAATGACCAGATTGGGCCTGAAGCGGGTCATCGGTAAATTTAATTGCATTGCCTGATTTAATGAAGCCAATGAGTTTTCTGAAATAATCAAAAAGGGAAAGCCGTCAGAAAAGCCCACTGTGTCAGTTTGGTTGGCGTAACGGGGATCAACGGGACGGATCATCTCGTCGGGTTGATAAACCAATCGACAATCCTGCTTTAAGAACTGGCTCAACCATTGATCCGCTTCCCGTGATACGCTACGCGCATTACACTGATCATGCCATATCGTGCTGTTAATAATATCGCCACCCGTCGGTGTTAAGGGCAAGGACAGGTTTTCCATGTCGGGTGCAGACAGGATTAAATGACTGTCGGTTAGCGCGGTTTTGATTAAAGCCATTTTCGGTAGTTTTCGCTGACTTAAAAATTGCGCTGCCTCGTCAATAACCATCCATTTTCTGTCATACAAAAGTCCGGTTTTAATCACCGGCCAATAGGTTACACTAATACCGGCCAATGATTTTACCGGATAGAGGGTTATTGCGCTTAACGTGCTGTGTGTCATTTTAGGTTGGCCTGTTAATTCCATAAGTAGACTGGGAAGAGCATGGATTACTGAAGTTTGAGGGAATTAATCCCGGGTTTCAAGCGTTAGTTCAACGACCACTTGTTGTAAACTTTTGCGAAATCTAAAAAAAAGTTTTTGAATCCGTTAAAATTAGAAAATACGAACTTTTATTCCAAGGAAATGATGCAATCAATTAATTTAGGCTTTCGAATAATGGTAAATATGCTGTTAATTATGCCATTAATTAGCACCGGCGCTGTTGTTGAAAAAGCTAAACAAGCCATTAATATTGCTTATTTAACACAAGAGCAAAATGTACCGCCGCCGTTATCCAACCTGGATGTTTTTATTAAAGACAAGGGGGTTGTCGGTGCTGAACTGGGCATTGACGATGATAACACCACTGGCGAATTTACCGGACAGCACTATAATTTAACAAAATTTATGGTGCCGTTGGACGGGAACGTTGTTGATACGTTTAATAAAGAAATCAGTAATAAATTTCAGTATGTTGTCGTTAATTTATCAGCTGGTCAGCTCAACCAACTCGCTGATTTGCCTGCTGCAAAGCAAATACTGTTATTTGATGTGGCAACCGTGGATGATGCGTTGCGCAATGAGCAATGCCGCCGTAATGTTTTGCACTTGTTGCCCAGCCGAGCCATGCGGGCTGACGCCTTGGCGCAATATATGATGAAAAAACGCTGGATCAAATGGTTTCTGATCATTGGCTCAAATCAGGAAGACCGGCTGTTTGCCGATGCCATCAAGCGATCTGCCAAACGTTTTGGCATGAATATAGCGACAGAAAAAACCTGGGAACATACCTACGATGCCAGACGCACGGCGCAATCGGATGTCGCCGTATTTACCCAAACCGATGATGATTACGATGTCTTGGTGGTGGCGGATGAACAAGGTCAGTTTGGCGAATATCTGGATTATCGCACCTGGATTCCAAGGCCGGTAATCGGTACTCAAGGATTGATTGCTACGCCCTGGCACAAAACGCATGAACAATGGGGTGCCGTGCAGATTCAAAACCGTTTTAAAGAAAAAGCCGGTCGCTGGATGGAGGAGCAGGATTATGCCGCTTATCTGGCAGTTAGGGCGATCGGTGAAGCCGCTACACGCACCAAAGCCAATGACCTGAATTCCGTTAAAGCGTATATGCTAAGCGATGCCTTTGCCTTAAATGGCTATACCGGCAATCCTTTGTCCTTTCGCTCGTGGGACGGCCAGTTGCGGCAACCTGTTTTGCTGGCAGCGCCCCGGTCATTGGTTGCTGTCGCGCCCATTGAAGGCTTTTTGCATCCAAAAACCGAACTGGATACCTTGGGTTATGACCAACCTGAATCACAATGTAAGTGGGATAAATAAATGATATTGAACAAAAAGAGACTGGGCTTGTTTTTAGCGCTGGCATTGGCAGGCGTTGTTCACGCTGAAAGCGTTTTTGTCACGCTGGAAAAAGATAATGCGCTGGCGCTGGTTGATCCAATAACCGGCAAGCTAATCAAAACGGTGCCGATAGGTCAGCGCCCACGGGGTATTGCCATCAGCCCGGACAACCAGTTTTTGTACATCGCCACCAGTGACGACAACACCATAAAAATAATTGATGCCGAAACCCTAAAAGAAGTCGGAAAATTACCGTCGGGCAAAGACCCTGAGACTTTTGCATTAAATCATGACGGTGACAAGATTTACGTATCAAACGAAGATGATAGCTTGGTGACGGTGATTGATATTGCCAAAAAGAAAGTCATCAAACAAATCAAGGTCGGCGTGGAACCCGAAGGCATTACCGTTAGCCCCGATAACAAGTGGCTGATCAGCGCCTCAGAAACCACGAATATGGTGCACTGGATTGATACCAAAACCAACGCTATCGTAGAAAATACGCTGGTTGATCCGCGTCCGCGAGCAGTTGGTTTTACCGCAGACAGCCAGCAATTATGGGTCACTTCGGAAATGGCGGGCACGTTAATGATTCTGGACGCCAAAACCCAGCAAATCATCAAAACCATCAAGTTTGAGGTTTCCGGCGTGACTGCCGATAAAATTCAGCCGGTAGGCGTGATCATTGATAAAGACAGCAATAGAGGCTACGTGGCTTTGGGGCCTGCAAACCGTGTAGCGGTGGTTAATGCCAAAACATTTGAAGTTGAAAAAACGCTGTTGGTCGGTCAACGGGTGTGGAATCTGGCTTTTTCTCCCGATCAAAAACGTCTCTACACCACCAACGGCACCAGTAACGATATTTCCATTATTGATCTGGATACCCAAACCGTAACCAAATCAGTTGGCGTGGGGAATTATCCCTGGGGCGTTGTGGCAAAACCATGAAGCCGACCATCGCATTATCCATCGACAACTTAAGCTTCTCTTATAGCGGCAAGAAAGCGCTGGATCAGGTCGGTTTTAACATACATGCCGGTGAATGCACCTTGCTCTTGGGCCCTAACGGTGCGGGCAAGAGCACTTTATTTTCGTTGATTACCCGCTTGTATGATACCCGTGAAGGTCGCATTGAATTATGTGGTTTTGATATTAAACAGCAAACCCGCCAAGCCTTGGCAAAGCTGGGCGTGGTTTTTCAGCAAACCACCCTGGATATGGATTTAACGGTCATACAAAATTTACGTTATCACACCGCCTTGCACGGGTTGGGACGTAAAGAAGCGATGCAACGGATTCAACAAGAGCTGGAACGCTTAAACATGTTTGATCGGCGCTTTGAGAAAATTCGCCAACTCAATGGCGGTCATCGGCGGCGCGTAGAAATTGCCAGGGCATTACTGCATAAACCTGCCTTGTTGTTACTGGATGAGCCAACTGTAGGCCTGGATGTGCCCAGCCGGTTAGCCATTGTTGACTATGTACATCAATTGGCGGCCGATGAAAAACTGGCGGTTTTATGGGCGAGCCATTTAATCGATGAAATTTATCCGGATGATCATTTAATCGTGCTGCATAAAGGCCAAATAAAAGCCAATGGCACGGTGGATGACGTTTTAAAAATAACAAATACGATCATGGTAAAAGACGCCTTTTATAACTTGACGCAAGGAGAGCAGGCATGAACATAATGCATTACTGGCGGGCAATGTGGGGCATTATCGGACGTGAGTTATGGCGTTTTGTTACCCAACGGGAACGCTTTATTTCCGCACTGATCAGGCCGCTGGTCTGGTTGTTTGTCTTTGCCGCCGGCTTTAGGGCAGCCTTGGGGCTTGCCATCACCCCGCCCTACGAAACCTACATTTTGTATGAAGTTTATATTACGCCGGGACTGATTGGCATGATACAGCTCTTTAACGGCATGCAGAGTTCGTTATCCATGGTTTATGACCGGGAAATGGGCAGTATGCGCATACTGATGGTCTGTCCGTTACCGCGCTGGTTTTTATTGCTCAGTAAATTACTGGCAGGAACCGGCGTGTCTATCTTGCAGGTCTATGTATTTTTAGGGATTGCCTGGTTTTATGACATCCACGCCCCGTGGCAAGGCTATTTGTGGATATTGCCAACCTTGATGCTGTCCGGATTAATGTTGGGGGCGCTGGGATTATTATTGTCATCCTTCATCAAACAACTGGAAAATTTTGCCGGGGTCATGAATTTTGTCATTTTCCCGATGTTTTTTATGTCAACCGCATTGTATCCTTTATGGAAAATGAAAGAATCCAGCATATTGCTTAGCAAGCTGGCTCAATACAACCCGTTTTCGCAAGCCGTTGAATTAATCCGTTTTGCCCTGTATGGACAGTTTAATCAGCACGCTTTTATTTATACGTTAGTCGCGTTTCTGGTTTTTATGACAGCGGCCATTATCGGCTATAATCCATCAAAAGGCATGATGGTGAAAAAAGGCGGCGGTTAAAAAGTCGATGGCGTTTTTTTGTTACGCAAACCAACAGCACTAAAAAACGGGATAAATGTCGACTTGGGTTACTGGCAGTTTGCCGGTATAAGGCCCTGAATTAATTAAGTACGTGGGGCGTGCCGTGCGTGCCTTATTTTTCAAGGCGCACACGGCACGCCCTACAGAAAATAATGTGGCTTAGTCAACGAAGGTCTCTATATTAATGCCGTTGAAAACAGAAAACAGCTGCCAGCCAAAAAAGACTACGACTTCATTTAATCTTAAAGTATAGTGCTTATGTGATGGACAATGGTCACAAAGCACTTGAAAATTTTTTTGATCGTGATAAGTTTACCCATTAAGTAGGAACACGTTAGTGCTCAACCTGCTTTTGAGTAGTTATGGATTGATCAATTAATAAGGCTTACCGTTGTCTGACTCGACTTAATAAGACGTTAAGCAATGATTCATCAATATAATAAATAAAATTACACTAATGTGAGGATGAGAAATGAGTAATGAAGAAAACGCCAAACCAGAAGAAAATGCTCAACCGCAAGAAAATGTTACGCAACCAGTAGAGGCGGCAACAGGCACTGTCGGCAATCTGGTATCTTCTTTTTTGAACTTGAAAGAATCCAATCCAAAAGTATTTTTTGGCAGTCTTGGCGGAATAGCCGTTCTGCTTGTTTTACTGATGACAATGGGTGGTGATGACAGTGCCAAGCCTGCTATCTCCGGGCCAACACTTAAAGATCTTGCTATAGGTCAACGCTATGTATTGAAAAGTGCCAATGCTTATGACGCAGCGGCAACGGTTCGTTTGGTAGCAACACCTGGCGCTATAGCGGCTTATGATGATACTGAAGAAAAAGATAGATCCGGCGTTTGCCAGCATATACCTCAAGGCACCCCTGTTTCCGTACTGGAATTTGCAGATGCTTATGGCAAGCAAAAAACCTATGCTAAAGTCAGAATCGAAGACGGTAACTGTAAAGGCAACGAAGCATGGGCTTTGGCAATTGACATTCAATAAAATAAAGTTTGACAGGATTTTTAAAATCCTTATAATAGCCAAATAAATTCAAAGCGGGAATAGCTCAGTGGTAGAGCACAACCTTGCCAAGGTTGGGGTCGCGAGTTCGAATCTCGTTTCCCGCTCCAATATATAAATGAAAAGCCGCGAATCATTGCGGCTTTTCTATTTCACCTTTATGGTTGCGTAGCAAAATGGTTATGCAGTGGCCTGCAAAGCCATCTACGGCGGTTCGATTCCGCCCGCAACCTCCACGGGTGGATTCAGACAGATTCAAAGACGTACAAAAACCCGCAAGTCCTAAGGCTTGGCGGGTTTTTTATTGCTGTAAGGTTCAATAGGGTTCGTTGACATCCAAATATTTTGACGATATAAGTGACGGTATACTCAACTTTACAGAAACTTATACCGTAAAATGTCTATTTCAGATACCGCCATAAAAGCCGCAAAGCCGCGTGCAGACAAGGCTTATAAGTTATCTGATGAAAAGGGTATGTACTTACTCATTTATACCAACGGGCTTTCGACCCAATTTTATTGAGCATCAATTAGTCTGCGCGGTAAGGAATGCCAACGGACGTGCTTATAATCGAACCTCACACTTGGAAATAACGGATAAATCAAGCCGTTGATATATTGCTCCGTTCAGTGAGGCGGGCTAATCAGGTCATAAAGTCCCGATTGCCTATCCGCTTGCACCGAGATAATAGCGGCCATCACTGTGGTTGATCACCCGATGATAAGGCAGGGCATCAAGTTCGGTCAGGTAGGTAATGGCGCGGGTTTTGATCAGGCAATAGATATCTTCGCCTTCCTGCAAGGCCATATTCCGGCAAGCGCCCGGTGTGATTTCGGCCAGCAGGGTACCACCGCAATCGACTTGCACGATCATGCTTTCTCCGTTGGGAATCAGTGCGCAGATTTGCCCTTTGATTTGATTTTGTATGGATATACCGGTGATATAATTGCGTGACAAGGCAATGTCATTGGCGCGTATCGACACTTGTGCCTGGCTGCCGATAGCTAAATGCGGGCGTAGGGGTAAAGTCAGGGGCAAGCCAAAGCTGTCTGCCAGGCTGTAACCGGACAAATAGTCGTGGCTGCGGAGAGTCACCGGCACTATGTTGTCGATTTGACGAATTCCCAGATAGCGCAACATGCCTTGATGTTTGGCGACTTCAAGCAAGGAGCCTTTGTGTAGCACTTTGCCTTGATCCAACACAATGAGTCGGTCGGTCAGTTCCAGAATCTCGCCCAGCGACTGACTGGCATACAATACCGGCAAGCCTGGTTCATGTTGCAAACGTTTCAGAATAGGCAACAACTGGACGCGGTAACCGTCTCCGATGGCGGCAAAAGTGTCGTCCAATAACAAAAGTCGCGGCGATTTAAGCAGTGAGCGAGCCAGTGCCACGCGCTGACGTTCACCGGCGGAAAGCAGTGCCATGGAATGATCGAGAATAGGCTCCAGCTCTAAAAGCCCGATTAAAAAATCCAGTTTAAAAATACGGCGATGCTTGAGTGTGCGGTTATAGGCATCGGTCAGATTATCCCGAACAATACCAACCGGATTGGCGCAGTCAACCTGCAACACGGCTCCCACCGAGCGCTGTTCACGCGGCATCATGATGCCTTTACGACTGTCGAACAGAATTTTTCCATCCAGCACAATGTGTCCGCTTTGTGGCTGAATGGTATCCGCAATCAAACCTAACACCGTGCTTTTGCCGGCACCGGATTTACCGAACAGGCCAACGTTTGAGTCGTTGATTGACAATTGCGTGGTCAGATTGAAGTGGCCTCTACGCAGTTTTACATTCATTTCCAGCAGCATGGTGACCTCTGTTACAAAAGCAACTCGACCGCAACCGAAAGCCGGTAGGCGGTCGCGTTGCGAAACATCAACTGCCGACAGCCAAAATTACAGCGCCTGCTTTAAAGATAGCAGTGACAGCCTGGCCTTTACGCAAGCCCAGGGTTTCAACGCTGTCATTAGTCACGGTAGCGGTAATCTGCTCGCCGCCCTTTGATTCAATGTCAATTTCGGTGTTAACCGCACCTGCCTTAACCAAGACTACCGTACCGGGTAACTGGTTGCGCGCGGAAACACGGTAACCGCCAAAATCGGTGACGATGATGATATGCGGGGCTTTGACCAGGGCAATAACTTGCACGCCGGTCTTGATGCCCAATGTTTCGGCGGATTCTTTGGTAATCGAAGCAACGACGGTTTCGCCGCCCTTTAAGCTGATATGAACCTCGGCATTCACCGCGCCAATAAGCACTTCACTGACGATTCCGGTAAATTGATTTCGTGCACTTGTTTTCATGTTAATTTCCTTATGGGTTTGATTGAGGCTTGATAATAGCACTTTTGATGAGGGAATGCCCAATTGAGATATTAGGGAGCAACGCAGTAAAAAGTTTATTTTGTAGAAACATGGATGACCTATAATTACACCAGTAAACTTGTATCGTTGCTTGAGCAGTTATGCAAGACAGAACGTATCGGTAGTGTTAAGGAAGCTGGTTTAGTATAAATAGTTATATATAAAAGTAAATAACGAAAACAAGAAACAGATCATTTTTTTTAAAGAAATAATACTGGGCCCGAAAAAAATTTTGGCTCTTTTGAATATTCACAATTGAGATAATGACATGCCCAAAAAAATAAAAGACAACATAACCCCATCCTGGGTCGAGGGTGAATTACGCCTGGTCGGCTCACTGAATAGTCGCATGATGGTCTTGCTGAGGGCGATAGCACACAGCGGCTCCATCAATCAGGCCGCCAAGCAAGTGGGTTTAAGCTACAAAGGCGCGTGGCAGATGATAGAGCGTGCCAACAATCTCGCACCCAAAGTGTTAATTAGCACCGCTACCGGCGGTAGCAAAGGCGGCGGCACCTGCCTGACCACTGCCGGACAATCGCTATTGCAACTATTTACCCGACTGGAACAGCAGCACCAACAGTTTTTACAGCAACTCAATCAGAGTTTGGCGAAAGACCCCAGCGTGCTTATGTTGCTTAAGCGATTGGTGATAAAAACCAGCGCGACCAATCAGTTGTTTGGCATCATTGCCGCCATTAAAACGGGTGCCGTTAATGCTGAAGTATTAGTCGAATTGAAAGGGGGTGAACAGATTGTTACTTCGTTGACGTTAACCGAGCTTAATTTACTTGAACCGAGTGTCGGCAGTGATGTCGTGTTACTGATTAATGATTCGGAGATTTTCGTTATTACTGAGCTGGATAAAGTGCCGTTATCGGCGCGTAACTGCCTGCGCGGCACAGTAATTCGGGTTCAACATGATGGCGTGGATTCAGAAGTTGTCATCCAATTGTCCAATGGAGATAGTATTGTTGCCACAATAACCCAGACCAGTGCCGAGTTACTGGGATTGAAACCGGGCATTTTGGTCTGCGCCGCTTTTAAAAGCAATGCCGTAATCATTGGCGCGATATAGCCATAGAATTTACTGACATAACTTAAATAGTGCTTGAACGGAATTAAATTAATTAATATAAAACAATGAGTTGTGAT
>JBAXXH010000089.1:0-13555 GCA_037127995.1 Methylococcaceae bacterium
AAACCCGTTACGGATTTTGCAGCCATTACGCCGCCGCCTTTGTGTATTTGATGCGGGTTGCCAACATTCCTGCCCGTGTGGTCACCGGTTATCAGGGGGGAGAGTGGAACAAAGTCGGCAATTTTTTGGAAATACGCCAAGCGGATGCCCATGCCTGGGCAGAAGTCTGGCTGGAAAATAAAGGCTGGGTTCGCTTTGACCCCACGGCCGCTATTGCACCGGAAAGAATCGAGCGAAATATCAACATAGACCAGCTTATGCCCGGCGGCATAATTAGTTTTGCACCCACCGGTGCCGCTGCACAAGCGGCTTTTGACTGGTTAAAACAGACCCGTCAATTGTGGAGCAATATTGATTACAACTGGCAACGCTGGGTCATCAACTACGATAACAAAAACCAATCCAGCTTCTTGTCATCCTTAGGCATCACTGACATCAAAGCCATGATTTACTGGATGATTGGCAGCATTGGCTTGATAACCGCCCTGCTAAGCTGGCTATTGTTATATCAAAAACAACAAGCCATCGATCCGGTCTTGCGTATTTATAACCGGTTTTGTAAAAAACTGGCCAAACGCGGACTACCAAAAGGGCAATGTGAAGGCGCAAAAGATTTTGCCGAGAGAATCAAAATAACATTACCCGAACAAGCGGTGTCCATAGACCAAATTACCCATTTATTTATCAAGTTACGTTACGGTAAAAATGCAGGTTTGGATGATTTTAAACACTTCAAACAATCGGTTGAAAAATTTAAAATCTCGTCAATTAAAAAATAGAACACAGATGACACGGATTTAACTGATAAGCACGGATAAGAGCAAGCCCTTTTGAAAGTGTGTTGATATGTGAAGGCAGAATGGTAGAAAGGTAGAAAGGTCTTGTCTTTATATAACCAAAGGCACTTACATGGCGCAAATCATTTCATCGTCAGCATCTGCCAAAGCATCAAGTATGCTGGCATTTGTCCATTACCGGCTATTGAGAGGACGTTAATCTTGAGGCGTTGATTGCATGTTTAATAACGTGAACCGGTTTGGAATACCAAAGCACGTTATTTTTTTGTTAGTGCGTATAGGTACTTATACGTATTGTATTTTGTTTGAAATAGTTTAACTTATGATCAGTTTGGATGTTTTAGCTTTTAACGCTTATTCAGAACGCTCGCTTTCGGCCAATTTCTACCGGTCATGACTGGCCGCTTTGTGGGATTAATGGGCAGGATGACGTTTGAAAAGCGCTGGCAGCATTACCCATGCTGGGACGGGATTTTGAACACCAGGCAAAAGGTTTCACACTGTCGCATGTTTATAAGGCGATGTTTTATACAGGCAACTCACTCTTATATCGGATAAAACTACTCGGTTGAACCTTCCCTTTAATTTAAATGTAAAAGTGGTACGGCCCTATAAATAGAAAAAAATGATTTATTGCTTATCAATAAACTGTTTGGTTATGGGTAGATACCCGTCGATAACATTCCGTTTGTCCATAGTGGAGAAATTAAGATGAAAAACACCCGAAAAATAAATGCACGGCTGTCCATTACCCTGGCAGCGTTGAGTCTTGCTTGCAGTCTTGCCACGCCGGTTGAGGCGCGGGAGAGGCATTTTGAGGCGCAGGAGAGGAGTTCACTTGCCGGTCCCCTCTACGGGCTGACCAGCGTTGCAACGAGTCAGGCGCTCCGTTTAAATCTTATCAATACCGCAAAGGCCGGTGCGTAGGACTGTCAGGCCGAGATCCGTTTCCTGGACGCCAACGGCGCAGTCCAGTCTACTACCCATCAAGTGCTGGCTGCGGGGAATAATTTTAGTCTGGAACAGCACAGCCTGATCGATGGCAACGAATTGCAGAACAGATTGCGCACGGTGATCCGGCTGTTACCGATCGATCCCTGTCGCCATCAAGTCGTCAGTTCGCTGGAATTGATTGATGCCATCAGTGGCCTTACGGTGGTGGCTGTTCCAGCCACGCATCACATTCCGGGCGATCCAATTTTTGGCGGATTGAACTTGGCTCCAATCGACCCCAGCCGTCTGAATGTGGTGAATACCGCCGAATCCCAGACCCAGACGGCCTGCCCGGTGACGGTGGGGTTTGCCGATGGATCCAATACGATCCTGCATCAGCAGACAGTGACGCTGCTGCCGGGGCAAAGTTTCAGCGCACAGCAATTCGGGGTTGGTACCATTGACGGCCACACGCTGGTGCGGCCCTTCGTGCATTATGTGCCCGTTGACCCCTGCCGAGGCATCGCGTCCGTGCTGGAAGCCATCGACGGCGCTACCGGCCTGACACGCTATTTCGTTGCGCCCAACGCCATTGATGCAATTGAATAGTGGGTGGCCGAGCGCCAGATTAGCCAGGTTGGGCGCATCTTTTTGTGCCCGACATTTCCACGTTAAAATAGTGTGATGACATTTGGCAATGTATCGATATTATGCTTTTGTCCGTTGAATCCACAGTTAATAGAATCTTCAGTGTTAAAATCTCAATATGAGAGGGGATGCGATGTTTACCAACAAAATATTTTTTACGCTTATCGTCATGTTTATAGGCTGCACGCAAGTATCAGCTGCCACGGTTTATCAAAATAATTTTGAAAGTACCGGCTCGGAATCGAATGGCTTGGCTGCGTCAGGGGGACTGACTATGTTATCACGTTTTTCATTGCCGACTGATGGCGCTGGTTTGAACTCTATTAATAATTCGATGTGGCTTGGGCGGCTGGGTAAGGATGTTGCGAAATCGACTTCAAAGCCGGAAACAGTCAGTCTTGTGCTGAACAGCCTGGTGGCGGGCAGTCAATATCATGTTGCGTTCGATCTTTTGGTTGGTGGGTCTTGGGACGGATCAGCAGCTGGTTATGGCCCGGATCGTTGGTCTTTGACAGCAAATAGCGGGGCGTCCTCTGCAAAGTTGGTCGATGCGACCTTTTCCAACTGTGGTGTGAACAATCAACTTTGTGGAGCAAATTCACCGCAAACCTATTCCGACACGACTCCTTTAGGCGGCGTGAGCACCACAACGTTTAAGCCAGAAACGGGGGCTGATGCGTACTTTGATACCAATAGCGATTACAGTAAAGATTATGGCATCTACCGGTTTGGTCACGGCACCGGCAATCCGCTGTTGGCATTCACCGCAAATGCGACAACGGCAACGCTACAGTTCCAGAGACTTCAAGGAACCACTGATAGCTCAGACGAATACTGGGCGCTGGATAATATTGTCGTTACCGGTATTTCCGCTGTACCAATTCCTGCTACCGTCTGGATCTTCAGTGCTGGTTTACTTGGCTTGACAGGTATTGCCCGCAAGCGCGAAGGCGCATAATAATCTTTCTGGCGCGTAGGGTGTATAAGCGAAGCGCCATACACTGAATTGGAATTGTTACCGTCTACATAAATCAAAGGGGTCAGACTCTAATACTGCTACCTTAAATTTTAATTAATTTAATAATCAACAGGTTGTATATTAAAAGTATACAAAAATGTGATCTTTTTAAAGCGACCAATATACGAAAAATCAACAAGTTAAATAGAAATAGAATCGCAATCTGTTTTTCTCAACACTTTTTGAGTTTGATCTCGCCATTTATTTGCATTCCAACACATTGATTATAATATAGATATTTTTTAAGGTAGCAGTATTAGATTCTGACCCCATTGATTCATTTTAATTTTACAAAATAGAATTAGGAGTTATTTGCGCTGTGAAATTTCGCTTTGATTGATAAGAAATTTTACTTCTCACAGATTATCTTGTTATTCTGATATATTGTATTTTTCACTTATTTCATAGATTGTCCTTTACTGCGCTGTCATGCTTTTCGTGTTCAGAGCCAAATAAGGTCTAAGGTGACAGTGCAAATGTTTCAATCATAGCCTCGCCTTCCTGTGAAATGGGCGTAAGTTGGTATACACGGCCATTGTGAAAGATGTAGACGGAGCAGCCAGGGGCAAACATCGACTGGCAGACTTTCAAACCACTGACGCTGGGATTCCGATAGGGCTTGGCGGCGCTCACGTTTTCCGTAGTAGCAAAACGAACCGAAACTAACCAGCCTTTCAGGGAATCCGCCTCTCTGGCTTGGTAGACCCGGATCTCCAGATCCGGCGGCTCGATTCCTGCCAGATCTCCTGACGCCATGGTCGGGTTCATAAAGAAAATCGAGACGACAGGCACCGGTGTGAATATCGCCAACATGGAAACATCCTGCGGTCGGACGGTGAAGTCAGTCGGGTAGCTTATACTGAAACCATAGCTTGGATCGATATAACTTTTCACGTCCGCACATCTGCCGGAAATGGTTGAAAGTGACACCGACATTGCCAACAAAGCATTTAATACAAATTTTAACATCAATATGCCTCAGTTTACGCAACTAGCGAGCCGACTCCATTGCATTAGACTCAAACGACACAATAAAAATGAGCGTGGCCGTTTAGCCATGCTCCGTATCCAGCCTCAACAGCGGAATATATGCACCATGCTCAGCACCCGCGGACTGTGCATACCGGCACAATGTTACTGCTGGTGAATCTTATGCCGTAAATGTTTTGCTGGCCGACAAACAGGCCCGAATTGACGCTATTAACCTGACCAGTGACGACAAACGGCTTGTAGCCAACCAGCCATGAGCCGCCGCTAATGCCAGGTCCCCAGTAACAGCCGCCACCCAGCGTGTCGGTCGTCTGGGCGAAGGTCTCATCCGTGCAGGAGCGCAAGTACTGCGCCGCTCCGGAGATCGTGGTTAGGTTATAGTTCTGCGCCGGGTAGCCGCTGTTGAATACCAGTTGCTGGTAGCCGACATTCCACAACCGTCCGGCCCAACCGACTGCCCCGTTGATGGTCTGTCCTGCCGAGTTTTTGTTCAGCGTGCAAACCGCCACGTCATATCTCGTCCAGGAGTTGATGCTGTAACTACCAGATAGATTGATCCAATTCGTCAGAATTGTGCAGGCCGACGCGGTGAACGTCCCGTAGGGTGCGTTGCCATTGCGGTAAGCGGGCGTGAAGACCCAATTACTGTACCACCGATTGTTGGTGGTGTCATAGACGCAATGGGCAGCGGTGACAATGTTGTTGCCGCTGATGACCGTCGCCGAACACGACGCGCCGCCACCGGGCACACTGAAAGTCAACTTGCCATCCCAGATATGCGGATAGATTTTCCAGAGTGCGGATTGAGTGTTGACGTCGTAAAAGGTGTAGACGCCGGCTGTGCCCGTCGGCACGACAGGTGCAGCCACATTCGCCGCCAAACTATTTTCCAGCGCCAAATTATCTTCAAGCGCTGCCCAAGCCTGCGGGAACGCCGCCATGGCTTTCAGGTTCGCATTAGGACTGGCCGCACCTGCTGGTGTGCTACGCGCTGGGAAACTGGGGGCCGCCAGCGCCTGGAAGGAAGTGTCGATGCCGGGATCCCCGTAGTCAATCGGCATGGGGAAGATAGGTGCGGAGGCAATCAAATAAGACGACCAGTGAGCCGCCGCAGCGGCTTGTTGTGCTGGAGGCACCTTTATGGTTACGGTGGTCTGGGCTGCTGCTTGAGCAGTGGATATAGAAAGCGATACTAACGCAAACATAAAAGCGATTACGACTTGTTTAAAATTTAATATTTTCATAATACACCTAGTTAAGTTTATGACTTAATTGAATAAAACAGGAGTTAAAGTTGCAATTATTGTGTAAAAAAAGCCAAACTCCCTGACATGACCTTTACGAAGTCACTCCCGGCAGTTCGGCTTTCCTGGATCAGAACCCGTAACTTTCTGTCCCCGTGTCACCACAGGTTTAGCGTTTATTTATTATTCCTTAAAATTTTTATTTTTACAATACGTATAAATACCTAGTTGACCGTTTTATTTATGGCCGACTCTGACAATTTTTAGCCTTGATGTGAGACAAAATGAACCCTTTTATCTGTGTTTAAAGCTGCTATCCTTGCTTTTTTAGTGGTTTCTAGTGCTGTAGTTTGGGCAGAGACAATGAGGCCCGATGCTTGAAGGCGAAGAATGTTTTGCCTAACCTCAATAAAACCGACTCAGAGAGCAGCAAATCAAAGGGGTCGACTCTAATACTGCTACCTTAAAAATATCTATATTATAATCAACGTGTTGGAATGCAAATAAATGGCGAGATCAAACTCAAAAAGTGTTGAGAAAAACAGATTGCGATTCTATTTCTATTTAACTTGTTGATTTTTCGTATATTGGTCGCTTTAAAAAGATCACATTTTTGTATACTTTTAATATACAACCTGTTGATTATTAAATTAATTAAAATTTAAGGCAGCAGTATTAGAGTCTGACCTCATTGATTTTGCCATTGATTTTTCCGTGCTTGACGAATTTGCCGGAAACGCCACCTTTCGCTACGCTCGGGTGGTCTTATTCCAGCCTTGACTTGTTGCTTCTGCAACTTATTGTTTTTATTATGCGAAAATGTTGTGTAGATATCTATGCTAATCAGGAGGAATTTTGGTCATGCTGCCGAATTATTAAAAGCAACTATCTTCAATTGAATGAGCGATCACTGCTAAATTGGAATCCTTTATCAACCAGGAGCCTTAAACAGGTATCGACAACTACTGAGTCATACGCGCTGCCACGCGCAAGTTTAATTTCATCTATGGCGGCCTGACTCCCTAATGCTGGACGATATGGCCGGTGCGAGGTCATTGCTTCAACAACGTCAGCTACGCCAATGATTTTTGATTCGAGAAGTATCTGTTCGCTCTTGAGTCCATGCGGATAGCCTGAACCATCCATTCTTTCGTGATGCTGCAAAATAATTTCCGCAATCGGCCAGGGAAATTTCACATCCTTCAATATGTCGTATCCGGCCTGCGGATGCGTCTTGATGAGCATGTATTCGATGTCGTTGAGCTTGGCGGGTTTAGAGAGGATTTCTGCAGGAATGTGAATTTTTCCCAAGTCGTGAATGATGGCAGCAAGATGGATGCCATTGATTTGCTCTTCCGGCAATCCCATTTCCCGTGCGATGGCGACCGCCAGTTGGCTGACGCGCCGTTGATGACCAGCAGTATAGAGATCGCGCGCCTCCACGGTGTCCGCGATGGTCTGGATGGATTGTTCCAGGCTCTTCCTCAGGGTCGTTGCATGCTGCTCATGCTCGACTCGAGCGCGCAAGGTCATGATGCCATAGGTCAGGTCGTTGGCCAGTTCCTCCAGCATCAGGACTTCCTCATCGTAGAAGGCATTCGCATCGGATGCATAAATGCTCAACCCGCCGAAAGTCCTGCCGCCGCCGGAAAGGGGCAATGCAATGTTTGAGACGTAGCCGCGTGCCAGCGCGGCATCTCTCCAGGGTTTGAAATCCGGATCGCTGGCGATGTCATGGCAAATCTGCGTCGCTCCGTTGCGTATGGCCTTGGAGATGGGCAACTGCCCTAGTTCGGTGTCCGCCCAACTAAGGTGTTCCGCCCAGTAAAGGTTCTCCCCCGTGCCAAAAAATGCCATGGGCGTGATGATCTTTTCCAGGTTATCTTCGCTGTAGCACACCACCGCGAGGTGGTAGCCACCCTTCTCCACGATGACCTTCGTGATCTCTCGCAGCAACTCATCCTCGCTCACTGCCCGCACCAGCGCCAGATTGCCTGCCGACAGCGTCTTAAGCACGCGGTTGGCGCAGCGCAGCGCGTATTCGGCTTGCTTGCGTTCGGTGATATCGCGGACGATGCCGATGGCATGCCACCGACCGTCTCTCTTGACTGCGGAGAGCGACAGCCCAATGGGGAATTCCGATCCGTCTTTTCTTAACGCGATCAGCTCAAACGTCTTGCCGATCACCTGACCTTCGCCGGTTTCCCCTGAAATGACTGAAACCCTTGTGGATGTCTTTATGAAATCGTACGGGTGCCAGAAGCTTATGTAATGCCTGTCCCAATGCTTCTTGCGCCGGATAGCCGAAGATTTTTTCGGCTGCCGCATTCCAGCAGGAAATCTTGCCCTCGTTGTCCATCATGATAATAGCATCCTGGGCAGAAGCGGTGATACTGTGGAATTTATCTTCGCTCTCACGTAACGCATGTTCTGCGCGTAGCCGCTCGCTGATGTCATGGGTGATGCTCTGAATGAAACTCTGCTGCTGGATATTCAGAAATTTGGCTGAAAACTCGATGAGGACAATCTCACCGCCAGGTTTTTGAATTGTGAAGTTACTGCTGCGCCCGCTTCCAGTTTTCTGGATTTCAAGCAGGGTTTGCCGATACAGTTCATGTTGCTCTGGTGGCAATACCTCCCATACCTTCAGTTCCTTGAGATGCTCCAGCGTCCTGCCGGTCTGCTTCTCGAATTCAGGATTGCAGTCCACTACCTGCCATGTCTCGCAATTGATTAGCAGGATGCCATCCAAGGCTTCGGTGAACAATGCCTGGTATTTCTCTTCTGCCAGTTTACGGCTGCGGATGCCTTGTTCTTCGGACAGTGCGCGTTTAATGGAGGGCGTTAGGCGCGCCAGGTTTCCTTTCAACACAAAGTCCCGCGCGCCCATCTTCAGCAGTTCCACGGCCGCTTCATCCCCCAGTGCCCCTGTCACCATGATGACCGGGATCTGCGGATTCGTGCGGCGCGTATATTCCAAGGCCTCACGCCCGTTATAGGCCGGCAGCCTGTAGTCAGCCAGGATGATATCGGGCTTGAATTCATCAAGCGCCTGCTCAAACGCCTCACGCGTCTCTACCCGCAGCGATATAAATGCCAGTCCGGCATCCTGCAGCTTGATTTTCGACAGCTCCGCATCGGACGGGACATCCTCCAGCATCAGAATGCGAATGTTCTCAATTGGCTGATTCATGGATATTCACCCTTAATCGGGGGGCGGTTGATAAAAAGCCAGTAGTATCCCAAATCAGAAACCACCTTGGCGAACTCATTAAACTCCACGGGTTTGCTGATAAAGCTGTTGACGCCGAGGTTATAGCTGGCAACAACATCCCTATCCTCCTTGGAAGAGGTCAACACCGTCACTGGTATCCGCTTTGTGCGCTCATCCGTCTTGACGATGCGCAGCACTTCGAGTCCGTCCACCTTGGGCAGTCGTAAGTCGAGCAATATCACTCTCGGATAATTCTCGATATTCCGACTGGCATAGGTGCCGGTGGCGAAGATGAAATCCAGCGCCTCGTCACCGTCTTTTACCCATACCAGCTTGTTGGCAAGATTGCGGTCTTTCAGTGCCAGTATGGCCAGTTCGGCATCGGTGGGGTTGTCTTCCACCAGCAGGATATCAACGTCATTATTTTGATTAGTCATGAGTTACCCCTTTTGTCCGGTAATGTGAAATAAAATGTAGCGCCTTCATCGACCTTGCCTTCCGCCCATACCCGCCCGCCGTGACGGGTGATGATGCGCTTTACGATGGCAAGACCAATCCCTGTTCCCTCGAATTCCGCGACGCCATGCAAACGCTGAAATACACCAAATAGCTTGTCGGTATACTGCATGTCGAAACCCGCGCCGTTGTCATTGATATAGTATATATTTTCGGCACTCTCGGTGCGTCCGCCCACCTCAATCAGCGCCGCATCCTTGGGTTGGGTGAACTTGATGGCATTGCCCAGCAGGTTGACCAAAACCTGGCGCAGCATGGACGGGTCGCCATGACAAAGTGGAAGCGGTTTTATTTCAATGGTGAGTTCACGTTCGGCAGATGCCGGTTTGAGTTCCTCGAACACCTCGCGTACCAATTCCTCCATATTGACTTCCGATACTGATAGCCCCAATCGCCCCATGCGTGAGAAGGCCAGGATGTCGTCGATGAGCTGGCTCATCTTCTTCGTATTGTCCCGTACCACATTCAAATAACGTTTGCCTTCATCATCCAGCTTGTCCGCATAGTGTTTCAGCACCTGCTGCGAAAACCCGTCGATTGCCCGAAGCGGCACGCGCAGGTCGTGCGAGACCGAATAGGCAAACCCTTCCAGATCCTTGTTGGCGGTTTCGAGTGCGGCGTTCTTTTCCTTCAGCAGCTGATCCAGGCGTTTGCGTTCGGTCATATCTTGGATTAGTTTGGTATAGCCGCGCAGATTGCCGCCTTCGTCTCGTATCGCTGTATAAATCACATTGGCCAAGAAGGTTGAGCCGTCCTTACGAACCCGCCAGCAGCCCTCGTCTTCGAACCGTCCCTTGGCGGTCACGATGTTTAGATCCTGTTGCGGTTTGCCGCACTCAATGTCTCCACGTGAATAAAATAGGGAGAAATGCTGGCCGACGATTTCTTCCGTACTGTAGCCCTTGATTCGCTGCGCTCCCTTGTTCCAACTTACTATGCGGCCCTCCACATCCAGCATGATAATGGCATAGTCTGTCACGCTCTCCACCATCAACCGGTAACTCTCCTCAGTCCACCGCAGTCGCTCTTCAATATGCTTGCGCGCGGTATTGTCGGTGCCGATCAGCAGATAGCCGATGATTTCGTTTTTAGCGTCGCGCAGGGCGGTGACCGACACGACTGCCGGAAAACGGCTGCCATCCTTGCGGATGTAGGTCAGCTCGTAAATGTCCTCGATCCCGCGCGAAGCCTTGTACACCAAGGCATCGAAGCCCGGCGCAATCGGGGAATCCAATTCCAGGCTCAGAGCCGCTGCCCGCGTGAGCACTTCCTGCGGATCGGAAATCTCGGCCGGGGTGATCTTGTTCATCACTTCGGTGGCCGTGTAGCCCAGCATGCGCTCGGCACCGACGTTGAAAATCTGAATGACGCCGTTCGCGTCGGTGGCGATACTGGAGAAATTGGCGCTGTTGAAAATCGCATTCTGCAAAGCGCCTGCCTTGAGCAGCGCCTCTTCCGCCAGCTTGCGCGCGGTATTGTCGGTGCCGATCAGCAGATAGCCGATGATTTCGTTTTGAGCGTCGCGCAGGGCGGTGACCGACACGACTGCCGGAAAACGGCTGCCATCCTTGCGGATGTAGGTCAGCTCGTAAATGTCCTCGATCCCGCGCGAAGCCTTGTACACCAAGGCATCGAAGCCCGGCGCAATCGGGGAATCCAATTCCAGGCTCAGAGCCGCTGCCCGCGTGAGCACTTCCTGCGGATCGGAAATCTCGGCCGGGGTGATCTTGTTCATCACTTCGGTGGCCGTGTAGCCCAGCATGCGCTCGGCACCGACGTTGAAAATCTGAATGACGCCGTTCGCGTCGGTGGCGATACTGGAGAAATTGGCGCTGTTGAAAATCGCATTCTGCAAAGCGCTTGCCTTGAGCAGCGCCTCTTCCGCCAGCTTGCGCGCGGTGATGTCCAGGGTGAATCCGATGATGCCGACGACAGTGCCCTGGGCATCCCGGACGGGGACTTTGTCGGTCTGAACGAACATCGTTCCGTCCGGAGTCTCCATACTTTCGACGATGCCCAACTTCGGCTGGCCGGTTGAAATAACTTCCTTGTCATCCTGCCAGTATAGGTCGCTAATTGCCCGAGGGTAGAGATCCCAGCAGGACGCTCCTTCCATTTCTTCCTTCGTCTTGCGGTTCGCCCGGGCCATCGCCTCGTTGACGCTGATGAAGCGGTTGTCCACGTCCTTGTAGAAGATCATGGCCGGGCAGGCGTCGACGATCATCTTCTTTTGCTCGTTCAATACTTTGATCTGCGCATTGGCTTCCTCGCGAACGGTATTGTCGGTGCCGATCAGCAGATAGCCGATAATTTCGTTTTTAGCGTCACGCAGGGCGGTGACCGACACGACTGCCGGAAAACGGCTGCCATCCTTGCGGATATAGGTCAGCTCGTAAATGTCCTCGATGCCGCGCGAGGCTTTGAACGCCAAGGCATCGAAGCCCGGCGCAATCGGGGTATCCAATTCCAGGCTCAAAGCCGCTGCCCGCGCGACCACTTCCTGCGGATCGGAAATCTCGGCCGGGGTGATCTTGTTCATCACTTCGGCAGCCGTGTAGCCCAGCATGTGCTCGGCACCGACGTTGAAGATTTGAATGACGCCCTTCGCGTCAGTGGCGATACTGGAGAAATTGGCGCTGTTGAAAATAGCTCTCTGCAAAGCACCCGCCGAGAACAGCTCTTCTTCCGCCCGTTTGCGCTCGGTGATGTTGCGTGCTGCGGCAAATACTCCCGCTACCTCGCCCTTTTCGTTACGGTACACGCTGGCGTTAAAGAGCACCTCCATAACCGTGCCGGACACATGTCGCAAGGTCAGCGGATAATCCGTGACTAAGCCCTTCGCAAATACTTCCTGATAGCCAGCACGCGCCTTGTCCGGCTCGGTGAAATACTCCGAGAAGTCGCTACCGATCAGCGTTTCGCGGGCAACCCCGGCTGACTTAACCGTCGCTTCGTTCACGTCGGTGATATAACCATCGGGACTAATCATCACCAGCGGATCCAGGCTGGCCTCAAGCAGGCGGCGCGTAATGCCCAGCTCTTTCTCGGCTCGTTCACGCTGAGCATCAGCCTCATAGAGCATTCCCGCATTCCACAGGATCAAGACACCCAACCCGGCTATGCTCGTTGCCGTAAACAGCGCCGGAACCATAGGCTCGCGAAAATAGCCGGTATGGTGACCGTACTGGATCAACCAGCCTGTGACCAGGCTGAACCCTGTTGCCGCAGGCAACAGGCACCGCACCATGATGCCTGCGGTGCTGTCGCTGGTCATGAAGCGCCGGAATGGATATTCGGGCCGTGCATTCACAAACCCCAGGGCAAGTAACACAAAAACCGTCGCTGAATTTATCGCCATCGGCGTGTAATTGAGCTGCTCCCGCAAAAAATTATCAATGCCATAGCCGTAGCAGTAGCAGTAGCAGATGAGTGCAGATACGGCTGCCAAAAAGGGTATCATGGTTAGGACATGAATCGTCACGACCGGCCTGCCATTGCCAATGCTCAACAGCAGCAGGGTGGCGCCTGTTGCGGCAAAACTGAGGGCGGCGTTGACAGGCAGTCTGCCGGGGATATCGCCCGGCAGGCTGGTAACTTCCTGAATCAGCAGCTGGTCTATGCCGAAATCCATGCCGCTCAGGTATTCCCCAAGCGTAAGCAGGCCAAGCAACACCACCACGCCTGCGCAGAGTTGCGAAACGCGCACTAGCAGCGCACCTTGACCGCCGGTCTGGATTTCCCATAGCGCCACACCGGACAGAATGAATCCCAATGCGGCATTGGGCTTCATGGCGGCTAACCCTGGAAGCACGCTTTTGAGTTCTTCCAGGTCGAACAACCAACCGAGAAGTACGAGCACGCCCACAGCAACAGAAACCACGGCAACCGCTGGCGTAACGCGTTCAAACAACCAGTACAGGCGATGCTGTTCAGAAGAGTTCATGCTGTGCCTTCGGTGAATTACAGTTTGCTATTAACAAACTTTCGGGTTGCGCACCTTCATCAGCCGTTGTCGCGATTGGTAGCCCGGACATCGTGCCGATATGCTGACGAAAGGGTTTTCATCTGTATTGAATTGAGCCAAGCATTAATGTAGCTTTATTATGTAACAAGAGTCGCAAATATCTTCAATCAAGATTTTATGTAACTACTCAGCGTAATTTTTTTCAAAAAATAAAAAATAATACTTGACACG
>JBAXXH010000090.1:0-13552 GCA_037127995.1 Methylococcaceae bacterium
CACTAGGTCGGCGGTTCGAGCCCGTCCGGGGGAGCCAGATAAATCAAGGGCTTAGAGTAAAATCTAAGCCCTTTTTTTGCCTAAAATTTTTCGGGTCATGGCAGGGTCATGTTTGCCGGGCAATCCATGGAATGTTACGTCAAATATTACCAGTTTCTTGACGGCAATACCTGTCAGACTTTCAGCCAAAAAAATGCGCTAAGAATTCAGCGCCTTGATCCCGATCCAGAATACTTTGCAGTGGCAGGTGCTTGTACTAATTCAGGACATAATCAATCTACTAGCTTGTTATCATGCCAACTCGCTATATAGCAATTACATAAAGGCTTATAGACTGGCATAATTATTGATATAGGTGTTATTTCCTATTTGCTTATAATCGACTAAGCGCCTGCATGACAATTGGCATAAAAAAGCACCACCAAAGCATGGCATTAATTCGGCGTTTCACCCACATGCGCGGGGAGCAGGTGCAAATTGGCGAGGTTTTGGCGAGGATGTTTCACCCACACGCGCGGGGAGTAGGGGATATGGTTAGGGCAAGGGATAAGTTTAGCAAGGCGTAAGGTAGTTTATTTAGAATTGCATCCTGAGACAGGTAATGGGGCGAACAACAAATCAAACAATTATGGCAAGAATCAAGAGAAGGACACCGTGTCCTTCTCTAGTGACACGTCCTCTAAAACAAACCAATCAGAACGAACAGCAAGGCGCAAAACTGCAATAGGCGAAAAGCTGGGCAGTATGCATGAGGAGATTAAAGCCGCTGGTTAGTTGGCTTGTTGTGCGCTTACCCATTTTTTAATTACCCTCTGATTAAATTGCTTAATTATTTTGTATGCTACACGCGCAGCGTCTCAAAGTGAGGCAAAGTGTGAAGATATCGCGGTTTCCCCGCGCGATCTCCAGACTAACGGTGTAACACTTAACGGATATTTCCGCTGAGTCTCAATGCGTCGAAGATGTCGGCGGTTCCAAAAAATTACAGGCCTCCGTCATCATCCATTCAAGCAGAAGACCGAAATCTTTATCAGATAGGCTTATTAATATGGCCTTGGCTTCCTTAAGGTTTTGGCTTTCGATGTCGTGTTCTTCGGTGATTTTCATTTATTTTTGTCCTGTTTGGGTATGGGGTTTTATTTCAAAAGTGACGATAGTGCTCTTTTATTGCGTTTTCCCTATAAGCTCTTAGTATTGTTATTCCCTGTAGTCATAGGTAAAACAGTAAAAAAGAGCACTAACAGCACTGATTGATTAAAAATTCACTGTATAAGCTGTCTGTCCGTTAAAAATTACAGATAGTCCAGACCATAATTTTTTGCCGTTTGACTTCCTAACATAAAATCCTCTTTCTGATAGTCGTCTAGTCAAGGCGTTACTGCTATTGGGGCGCAGCCCGTTATCAATACAATGGGTTTTGTAACTGGCATAAACATCTGTGCCGCTTGCTTCATTCAGTGGCGACATTTCACAACATTCATTCAGCCAGCCGCCTATCAAATCCTGTTCTTCCTGATAACTGACTACGAGCAAGAGAGAAGGGCTCTCCGTCAGTGGGCAAAGCGTGGATAACCCTCTAACAAACCTTAACAGTTAACCAGGTAAAACAGAATTGCGGAGGCAAGTTAACACCATTTGATGGCAAAAACAGGTCAGACCGGTGCTTTCATAACCCGTTCACCCCAGAGATTCTTAGAAATCGGTAGGTTGGTAGAGGTGAAAGTGCGCGGATAGATTCATCAGGAGTCCTGAGGTAATAAAACCTCTATCAAGAGACCGGATATATGGCTGCAATCATGATCTCTGTTGCTGGCATCAATTGTGAAAACTTATCTTGCAATAAACGAGGAGTCCATATATGGGGTGAGGAGAATAAAATCAAGCAGTTACATTCCCCTTATCCCAACCTTCTCCCTTTGGAGAAGGAGCAGTAGGACTTGTGTAGATACCTATGCCCCTGGTGCGGGGACATCCATTCTTCAGGATGATTGTTCCCGCCGGTTTAATAACGCTATCGAAGTTTTCAAAGGTTATCTACAGAACACTTGTTTTTGAGATTTATTCGATATAAAGTAGATAAAATCCTTTAACTTCAAGGAACAGCCATGTTTAAGCCATTTTCCAGCATATTTAATTTCCTCAGTCCTGGTGGGGCTGGGCAACGCTTTCAGCCACGAAAACCAATGGCCATTCCGGTTGCTACGAACGCTCACAACATCCAGTTGTGCAAAAAACTCTTCACACAAATGGATGACGCGGAAGCAGAGGTACTGAATGACATAACCGATCCTGAGAAGGCTTGGCAACTCTTGAGTAAAATTCGCCAGCTTAGACGGGAGAGCCAACAAGAATTTGCAGTTCTGTTGCCGGCCTGCCCAAGGGCAACAGCGGACGAGGATGAAATCGCCACTAACCCCGTACTTACAGTGCGGACGAAATCCGGAGCTAAACTGACGGTATTTAATGGCGGACGTGCCCGGTAGACGTATCCACGGATATGTTGCCGCCCTTTAAAGCCGCCCGTAATTGCTGCACTTGCGGCGGTATTGAAGCGACTATGTCCTCTCCTCCAGCCACAGCAGGCTGCGGTTTTGAGCGACTGCGCTTTTTTCCTGCCTCAGGCTCTTGTAAAACCACGGCAGGTTTGATTTTGAGTAACTCCGTATCCATCAGTCAAATCCGTGTTCTATTTTTTAACGGTTGAGTAGTTACCTTGTTAAATGGTTTATCTGCGTTTTTTCAACTTTTTCAATTTATCGAGTTTATTAGCGGCTTCTTGAAACGACTTGGAAGTCGCATCAAACGATTGGGAAACACTGCTAAATGAATTTGAAACTTGTTTAAATTCTTTGCTCTCTTCGTCCAGTCGCAGAGTAAAACCTGGTGGGGAGCCGATATTGACAGCTGCAGTTGATCCTGATTTTGAAGGCGCGGCTTTATCGGTGGCAAGTAACTCGTCTTCAAGATTATCAACATCTAAGGAACCTTCGGTTTTTCCATCCGTAGCCAGATTATTGCGCCACTGCAAAAAAGACTCCCGCGTAAATACATAAGGATCCAGCGCGGCTTCATCAATAAATTTCAATGAGCCTTCTGCACTTGCGCGAGTATTTAGCATGGAGACTAGTTGTACCGGCATACCTACATAGCTTGAAGGGTTTGCCGCCGTATCAAATATCGAACCGGGAATGCCACGCATAGTTGATGGTCCCAACAACGGGAGCACCAAATATGAACCCTGAGGAACTCCCCATACTGCAAGGGTTTGCTCAAAATCCTCTTCATTTTTTTCTAGCCCAACGCGGGTTGCCAGATCAACAAAACCTGCCAAACCCATTGTCGTATTAACAGCAAAACGCACGGTATCGTGGGCACTTTGTGCAAATTTAGCTTGTAGAACATCATTTATAACCACGTTGATGTCTTTAAGATTACTAAAGAAATTATAAACCCCTGTTTGCATAAACTGGGGTGTTATCCATCTATAGCCGTCAGAAATAGGCTTGGCAACATAATCATCAAGATGATCGTTAAAGGTGAACATGGTTCTATTAAAATGCTCATAAGGATCGGCTTTATTTTCAGTTTCTTGCGGCTTGGCAACTTCAGTTGTTGCACAACTGCCCAGAAAAATGGAAGCCCCCATAACCATGCCCGAGACAATTTTCTGAATGTTGGTGTTACGATTGCCGCAGTAAAGCTTGATCATTGAATAGTGAACCTTTGGCTTATAGTTTTGAATAATTATCAATTTTTTCGTTTATCTTGGATATTAAAGCATCAAACCCTTCGCGTTGCAATATGGTGGTGTATTCTGATCGTTTCAAGGCCAAGTCACTGACACCATTAGCGATAATATTAATAATGCGCCAGCTGTCACCTTTTTCTTTTAGCATGTAATCAAATTTAACGGGTTTATCATCGGGAATAATCAAATGACTATGCACAACAACGCCACCTCTTGTGGTTTCTTCTTCTGAATCAAATACAAAGGATTCGCCGGAATAATCTTTAAAATTGTGCGCATAAGAGGCAACACTCAAGCGGACAAAAACATCGACCAATTTTTGTTGTTGTGCCTCAGATAGTTTTTCCCACTCTTTACCGACAACAATGCGGGCAACTTTTGTTAAATCATGGCTATTGGAAACGGAATCATATAATTTGTCATACCGTCCGGCAAAGCCTAATTGCTTGCCGCTCTTCATGACAGCGATGAGCTCTGTTTGAAATTTATCAACGACCTGCTTTGCGGTTGCGCCAATTTCTTCTGCCTGAACGGACGTGTGGGCTGCCATAAACAAACAAAAAATAAAAAAAACGGCTAACTTGATATTCTTTAAAGCCATAAACAAAACCTCATAAACGTGGCATATTAATAAAATTTTTTACATTGCTGTCAGAACTGTTCAGTCCTTCAAACCGGTAGATACAGATTTAGCCAAGCCTTGTCCTATCAATAACAAGGCGGGCTAAAAACTGCTTTGAAGGGACAGTTTTGCGGCAGTTTATTCAGTCATTTCTATGATGATGGGAATACCGGAAAGAGTGGGTAAGGGTTTATCTTCAACATACAGCGGCGTAGGCTCGGGTATCATATCGCCTTCAGTTTTAGGGCCTCTGATAGACGTTAAAAACGCTTTCAACGGATGTTTTAACATGTCTTCAACGGCCGTTGCTTCATAACCACAATGGGCCATGCAGCTTGCGCATTTAGGATTGTTAACGTTGCCGTATTTGTCCCAAGGCGTGGTATCCAGAAGCTCTTGAAAGCTGTCCGCATTACCTTCATCAGCCAGTAAATAACAAGGCTTTTGCCAGCCAAAGACGTTGCGGGTAGGATTGCCCCAAGGCGTGCATTCATAGTTTTGATTGCCTGCCAAAAAATCAAGATAAAGCGATGAATGATTTAATTGCCATTTGCGACTTTTACCAATTTTGAAGATGCCTCTGAATAAATCTTTAACGTCTTTGCCTTTAATAAATACATCTTGTTGAGGCGCACGCTCATAACTAAAACCTGGTGCTATGGTGATACCTTCTACACCCAGTTCTGTCACATAATCCAGAAAATCTGCAACTTCCTGCGAGTTTTCACCCTGAAAAAGGGTGCAATTTACGGTAACCCTAAAGCCTTTTGCCAAAGCCAGCTTTATGGCTTCAACGGCTCGGTCAAAGACACCGTCCTGGCAGACAGAGGCATCATGCCGTTCCTGCATACCATCCAGATGGATTGAGAAGGTCAAATAAGGGGAGGGCGTGTAATCATCGATCCGCTTTTTTAATAACAAGGCATTTGTACATAGATAAACAAATTTTTTGCGGGCAATAATACCTGCAACAATTTGCGGCATCTCTTTATGAATAAGCGGTTCGCCACCTGGAATTGACACCATGGGTGCGTTACACTCATCAACTGCCTGCATACATTCTTCGAATGACAGGCGTTTGTCGAGAATATCATCAGGATAATCAATTTTGCCGCAGCCCGCACACGCCAGGTTGCAACGAAATAATGGCTCCAGCATAAGTACCAAAGGATATTTTTTAACTCCTTTTAGTTTTTGTTTAATAAGATAACTGCCGACTGCTAACTGCTGACGTAAAGGAACACCCATCTGCAAACCTCCAAAATTGTTATAACTATAATTTGGTCAAATATATACTCCGCGCGGAGTATGTTGACCATTCCAAAACCAGGTATATCATAAGCGACAATAAGCGTGTAGTAATAAAACAACAACAGTCAGGCGCTGCTTAATGTTGAGTGTATTTCAGGGTTTTTTAGTCCTGAAATTCAGGTATTCAAACATGCCTGCTATATAATACAATCGCTTATGTATTGTTTACTAGAATACTATCTTTTAACTAACGACTCCAGTTTTTACGCAAAATTATCCCTGGTGTCGGTGTGAAGAGCCTGTTTTTTGGGTAATTTGTACAAATACAACACAAGGCATTAAATCATTGTTTTTATTATTAATAAATGGTTATACAGCCCAGCTAAACAGCGATGTTGTCAATAAAACAACATTGCTTTGCAAAATACCAACAAACAGGCTATTATTGCCATCAACGAATTTACCAGACCCGTTTGGGTCGATACCTGATTATTATGAGCGAAACCACAATATCTTTGGATGACCCTAAATCACTGAGTCAATTGTCTGACAATGAGTTTCAGACACTCTTGCTTGAAGGCGTGTCCAGAACCTTTGCGCTCACTATTCCCCAATTACCTGAAAAGCTTTACGGTGCAGTCGCCAACGCGTATTTATTATGCCGTATCGTCGACACAATTGAGGATGAAGTATCCTTGTCGGCTCAACAAAAAAAATATTTTTGCTCCGAGTTTATTGATGTTGTTAAAAACGGTGTCAATGCCGAACCTTTCGCGGTAGAGCTTGCGCCCTTGCTTTCCGAGCAAACCATTCCAGCTGAACACACCTTGATTCATGTATTGCCCCGGGTGATACAAATTACGCATTCTTTTGATGACGATCAAGTTGAGGCGCTAGCTTGCTGCGTTGAAACCATGGCCGCAGGCATGCCGATATTTCAGGCCCGGGATTTGCATGGCGGTCTGGCAACGCTTGCCGATTTGGATAACTATTGTTACTACGTTGCCGGTTGCGTGGGCGAAATGCTGGCCAAACTTTTTTGCCATTATTCGCCTGAGATTGCACAGCATAAAGATGAGTTATTAACCTTATCAGTGTCTTTTGGACAAGGGCTGCAGATGACCAATATATTGAAAGATATTTGGGATGACGCGCAACGCGGCGTTTGCTGGTTACCACAGGACATTTTTTCCGAAACCGGTTTTGATCTTAAAAACTTAAGCCCCGAAACAAATGATGAAAACTTCAGGGCGGGCCTTGAGCACCTGATCAGTATTGCTCACGGTCATTTGTACAATGCACTGATCTACACGCTAAAGATACCCGTTCATGAAACCGGTATCCGCAACTTTTGCTTGTGGGCGTTAGGCATGGCTGTTTTGACCTTACGAAAAATCAAACAGAATCTGGATTTCAATCATTCTGATCAAGTCAAAATTACCCGTAAAAGTGTTAAAGCAACCATTCTTGCGACCAAGTTACTGGGACGAAGCAATTTCATGCTCACGTTACTTTTTAATTTAACCAGTCGAGACCTGAAAACTCCCGACTGGACTTATTCGATACCTTCCTCAAAAGCCAATTCAGACCTTTAAGGACGACATTATGTTTACCGACTCAAATACAGAAAGACCGGCTGGCAATGGTTCCAGCTCGGCAACCACAATTTATTCCAAAGCCTATAGTCTCAATAAAGCGATTGGCAGAGCACAGGATAAATTATTAAGCCTGCAACACAACGATGGTTATTGGGTGTTCGAACTGGAGGCAGATTGCACGATTCCAGCTGAATACATCTTAATGATGCATTATCTGGGTGAGATTGATGAGCCGCTGCAAGTCAAAATAGCCAACTATTTAAGATCCCGTCAATCGCAAGACGGTAGCTACCCTCTTTTTACCGGCGGTATCGGTGATATCAGTGGCAGCGTCAAGGTTTATTATGCCTTAAAGCTGGCCGGAGATTCCATTGATGCACCGCACATGGTGATATTAAGAAATTTCATCCTGAGCAAGGGTGGTGCTGCGACAGCTAATGTTTTTACGCGCATTGCACTGGCAACATTTGGGCAGTTGCCTTGGCGCGGAGTTCCGTATATCCCTGTGGAAATAATGTTGTTTCCGAGCTGGTTTCCGTTTCATTTAGATAAAGTCTCTTACTGGTCCAGAACGGTTATGGTACCGCTGTTTATACTTTGTACGCTCAAGGCGACGGCTAAAAACCCCAACAAAGTCAGTATACTGGAGCTTTTTGTCACTCACCCTGACAAAGAAAAGCACTATTTTCCTGAAAGAACTGTGTTAAATAAAGTTTTTTTAGGTCTGGATTTTTTAGGCAGAGCGACGCGTCCGTTAATTCCTAAAAAATCACGCGAGCTGGCGCTCCAAAAAGCCAAAGACTGGATTATTGAACGACTGAACGGTGAAGATGGTTTGGGTGGTATTTGTCCGGCCATGATGGGCGCTTATCAAGCGTTGCTGCTGCTGGGCATGCCAAAAGATCATGAGCTTATCGTGACTGCACGCAAGGCAATCGATAAGTTATTGGTTATCAATGAGCATGATGCTTACTGCCAACCTTGCTTATCGCCAGTTTGGGATACGGCACTGGCTGCGTTAGCTTTGCAGGAAGCCGAGAAAGGGAGTGATGCCGTTAATAACGTGACCAACTCGGCGCTGACGCGAGGCTATGAGTGGCTTAAAGGCAAGCAATTATTAGATGAGCCGGGCGATTGGCGTATTTCCAAGCCTGATTTGGCGGGCGGCGGCTGGGCATTTCAGTTTGAAAATCCACATTATCCGGATGTCGATGATACGGCTGTGGTCGCTTTTGCGATGGCTGATTCCAACTTGCCTCATCTGGAACAATCAATACATCGGGCAACTCGCTGGGTAGTGGGTATGCAATCCAAAAACGGGGGTTATGGAGCTTTTGATGTCGATAATACTTATTATTACCTCGATGAAATTCCCTTTGCCGATCATGGCGCTTTATTAGATCCGCCAACGTCCGATGTCAGTGCGCGTTGTGCCATGCTTATGGCCAAGGTTGCCCAGAATCATGCGGAATATCTGCCGGCTTTGGAGCGTACGCTTGAATATATCCGTAACGAACAGGAAGCTGACGGTTCTTGGTTTGGCCGTTGGGGAACCAACTATATTTATGGTACTTGGTCTGTACTGCTTGGACTGGAGCAAACCAATTTGCCTAAAACTGATCCGTTGTACACCAAAGCAGTCACCTGGTTAAAAAGTGTACAGCGTGAAGATGGCGGTTGGGGCGAGGATAACCACAGCTATCATGACAAAAGTGTTAGCGGAAGTTATCATTTTAGCACCGCTTTTCAAACAGCGTGGGCTGTTTTAGGCTTAATGGCAGCAGGTGAAGCGCATAGCCCCGAAGTCAAAGCCGGCATTGATTTTATCTTGCATAATCAGCAAACTGATGGTTTTTGGAATGATAAATGTTTTACTGCACCTGGATTTCCCAAGGTTTTTTATCTTAAATATCATGGTTATGACAAGTTTTTCCCGCTTTGGGCATTAGCTCGCTACCGCAACGAACTTAATCTTAAGTGATAACGGGACTTGTTGTTGCTCTGCCTGAAGAATTGACGACCCTGACGTCAATAAAAATTGAAAAAGGGGATTGCCTCTTTATTACGGATCGGTTGTTGGTTGCTTATTCAGGTGCCGGCCCTACCAATTCTACAGCAGCGGCTGAATTGCTGGTTGCCAAAGGTGCAGCCCGGTTGATCAGTTGGGGGTGTGCCGCCGCGCTGGGTGCATCATTAAAACCAGGGGATTTGATCCTGGCGGATAAGTTGATAGATGCCGAAAATAACGAATTGGCCATTAATGCCGATTGGCACAGTTACGTCCAAAGTATATTGGCAAATTTTGTCGTTGTTACGGGTGGTTGTTTAGTGGAGAGTGTCAGTATTGTTTCAACCAGCACGGACAAAAAGCAACTGCATTCCCTAACAGGAGCGGTTGCCCTGGATATGGAAAGTATCGCTATTGCCAAGGTTGCAAAGCAATATACCCTACCTTTTTTGGCCATCCGCGTCATTGTTGACCCGGTTGAAATGAACTTGCCTTTAGCTATTAACCATTCGCTTAATGACGGGGGTGAAATTGTATTAAAGAAATTATTAGCATTTCTTTTTTTACACCCCGCAGAGTTACCCGGTTTGATAAAGCTGGGCTTAAATTTTAATGCGGCAAAAAAAACGCTGAAATCGGTTGCCAAACAGCTTGATAGGCTTACTAATTCTAGCATTGATGAATGAACACAGTCTCTCTTTGCCTTTTGCCTTGAACCTTTAACCTTTAAACCCTTAACCTTGAATCTCGAATATGACTTTTAGCATTGCCGAACTTTTCGCTCAACATAGCTCTGATAAATTTGATCTGCACGAGCAGCATCTTAATAATCAAATGGTCAGAATGTTAAAGACCATCGGCTATGACCGTCATTATCAGCGTGCGGTTGGGCAATACCTTTATGACCAGTCAGGTACCGAGTATCTGGATTTGTTAAGCGGTTTTGGTGTATTTGCCATTGGTCGCAACCATCCTACTGTTATCAACGCATTAAAAGAGACTTTGTCACTGGAATTACCCAATCTTGTGCAATTGGACGTTTCCATACTGAGTGGTTTACTGGCTAAAGAACTTTTAAAAACGACGCCAGACACTATCGACAAAATGTTTTTTTGCAACTCTGGAACCGAAGCGGTAGAAGCCGCTATCAAATTTGCCCGTTACACCACAAAACGAGAAAAAATAGTTTATTGTGAGCATGGCTATCATGGACTGACAATGGGTGCTTTATCCTTGAATGGCGAAGAAATTTTCCGTGAAGGTTTTGGTCCGCTTTTGCCGGGTTGTAGTGCCATTCCTTTTAATGACCTTGTGACGCTGGAAAAAGCGTTAAGCAATAATGACGTTGCTGCCTTTATTGTCGAACCCATTCAGGGTAAGGGCGTTAATGTGCCTGATGATAATTACTTGCCTGAAGTTGAGCGCTTATGTAAAAAACACGGCACCTTGTTCATCGCTGACGAAGTTCAAACAGGCTTGGGACGTACCGGAAAATTTTGGGCAATTGATCACTGGAATGTTAAGCCGGATATGATTTGTATGGCTAAAGCCCTGTCAGGCGGTTTTGTACCGGTTGGTGCGGTGGCAATGACCCATAAAGTGATGGATACCGTATTTAATCGAATGGATAGAGCGGTCGTACACGGCTCAACTTTTGGTAAAAACAATTTGGCGATGGCCGCAGGTCTGGCAACTTTGCATGTGATGGAAGAGGAAAAGCTGGTAGAGAACAGTTTGAAAACAGGCACGGATATTATTAACAGCCTGCAAGCCTTATCCGGAAAATATGAATTTCTGAAAGAAGTGCGAGGCAAAGGCATGATGATAGCCATTGAATTTCAATCGCCTAAAAGCCTTGGGTTAAAAGCGGCGTGGGCCATGCTGGAGGCGGCTAACAAGGGCTTGTTCTGTCAAATGATTACCATCCCTTTATTTAAAGAACACCATATCCTGACTCAGGTTGCAGGGCACGGCATGAATGTGGTCAAACTATTGCCACCATTAACTCTGACGCAAAAAGATCGTGACCATATTGTCAGCGCCTTTGATAAAGCCATTGCCGATACCCACCAAGTACCGGGTTCTATTTGGGAGTTGGGCAAGAATCTGGCGGGTCATGCGTTAAAAAACAAAAAAAGCAACTGAGAGGATAGCAATAATGAAAAAGCATGTTCAGTTAATCCTGTTATTACTGACTTTAGGTCAAGCGGAGCTGGTTACCGCTCACGCCGTTGTGACTGATTATTCATTAAAAGCTTCGCCCATTCACGCAAACCGACGTGACAAGGTCGAGCTTACTTTTAATTCCAAAATAGAGTTAAGTCTATCGCAAATTTTTTTAGTGCGTAAAGGCGATAAACATGAATTACTGCAAGCAGAAAACGGCACCAAGCAGGGGCAGATTATTATCCATATTCCACCGCTGGAAGCCGGTGATTACGCCATCCGATTTAAAATCTTCGCGGCTGACGGCCATTTAACAGAAGACGTTATTCATTTTTCAGTCTCTTAAGCAGGAGTAAGTAATGGCAGGTATAGCTGATTTTCTCGATTCCCTGATAGGCGGGTTTGATCTCATTTGTTATTCATTAACAATTGGCGGCCTGTTTTGGGGGCTTTTCGTGTTGCGTCCGTGGAATAATCAGAACGGTTACAACGCCGAGTTGCTGCAAAGAACGATAGCACTTATCTACAAAGGCGGATTTTTACTGGCCGCAGCGCAACTTTTTAAAATAATCCTTAAAGTCTGGTTGATGACTGCCGTTCTTGAGCGCTGGCCATTTCCTGAATTTGCCGGCACCACTCAATTTATTGGCGGTATTATACGCACGCTGTTGACGGTTTTTTTAGCGGGATATTGTTATCAGTATTTAAGCAAAAATCCTACTTCCAAAGCACACTGGACAATAGCGGCCGTTGTGGCTTTACCCATGATTATCTCAGGCGCATGGCTGGTTCATGCCGCCGGACGCTTTGAAAATCAGTTCGTACTCATGTCCCTGACCGTTATTCACCAACTGGCTGCGGCTGCCTGGATCGGTGGAATTTTTCAACTGGTCAATCTTTGGCTTTTACGGCAAAAAAATCAGGTTGCCGCCGAGTTATGGCCGTTAATGCTACGCAGATTCTCACGATTTGGTATCGCTTCGGTTGCCATGATTTTAATTTCCGGGGTACCTATTGCCTTGCAATACATTGATACCTGGAACGGTCTGGTTGGCACCGGCTATGGCAATTTACTAATGGTAAAAATAACCTTGTTGGCTATTGCCTTGGGCTTTGCCTGGTTAAATAAAAGTGCCGTGCTGGAATATGGCATTTCCGGTAACCCTTATGCACTAAACAATCGCGTCCCTTATTATATTGAAGCGGAAACGTTTGTCTTAATCACTTTATTATTTACTGCGGCCAGTCTGGCTTCGCAACCGCCAGCGATTGATATTTCCTCACTGACAGCAAGCTGGCATGAAGTGTTAAATACTTTTAACCCGCAAATTCCACAAACCAGCTCACCCAGTCATGTCGCGCTGATAGCCGGTGAGGCGGGTCGGGTTGCCATCATTGATCAAGTCCCCTCAATGGCGGCAACCGAATGGTCAAATTATAATCATAATATCGCGGGAATTTTTTTGACCACGATGAGTTTTTTTGCCATGCTTTCTTATATAAAGCATTTGCCGTCTTTTTTCTCGGCGTTCGATAAGTATTTACCGTTAACCCGTTACTGGCCCTTGGGCTTTGTGGGTCTGGGGATTTTTTTGTTTTTCCGTAGTGATGCTGAATCCTGGCCATTAGGCCCGATAAGCTTTTGGGACAGTACCTTTAATAATGGTGAAGTGTTACAACACCGGATAGCGACTTTACTGGTGTTTGTTCTGGGCCTTTTTGAACTGAGCGCCAGAATGACCCAAAATCCAAACAGTAAACTACCTTTCGTATTTCCTTTGCTGGCAGCTTTCGGCGGTTTAATGTTGCTGACCCATTCACATGTTGGGTTTCAAGCTAAAAGTGCATTTCTTATCCAGGTCGGGCACACAACAATGGGTATTTTCTCGCTCATACTGGCATGCGGTCGTTGGCTGGAATTAAAACTGGACAGGCCGGGTAAAGATTTTGCCGGTTTTATTTCTGTTGCCGCCCTGTTTCAGATTGGCATCATCTTGATGTTCTATCGTGAACCCCTTTATTAATATGAATACATTATCTGATTACCCACTGCTTAATCATATCAACAGCCCCGCCGATGTCCGCAAACTCAACAAGGATCAGCTAAAACCCCTGGCGAAAGAGCTGCGTGATTATTTAACCCATACCGTGAGTATTTC
>JBAXXH010000091.1:0-13500 GCA_037127995.1 Methylococcaceae bacterium
AAGCGCCTGCTCCGGAAGAACTGCGTATTATACAGGCGGTAGCGAATCCGTCAAGGCCAAGCTTCTTTTAATACAAAATGAGTTTAATGGAGCATTCAATTTTTAACGAATTAAGCGTCTAAAAAAGTTAAAGAATCCAGTTTTTCATAATCATATCCTTCATATATATATGGATAGGTCTCGATTCTCACTTTTTTAAAGCCCTCTTCCAAAGTGATTGAGGGGTGAGATCCACAATCTGCACCTGTTACAAGCCCTGTCTTTTTTCGTTGCCCACATGGTTTACAACGCAGTCTTCTCAACAATCTGCACCCGCTGGGTTACGCCACACACAAGGGTGTAGGGTATGGTATCGGCACAGACGGCAATTTCTTCAACGGGCAAGCCATCGCCCCACAAGGTCACCGGGTCACCGGGTTTTGCCTGGGGTTGTGTTTCCAGATCAACAGTAATCATATCCATAGAGACTCTGCCGATCAGCGGAACGCGCTGTCCGTTAACCAGCACGGGCGTTCCTGCTTTGGCATAACGGGGATAACCATCCCCATAACCAATGGCGACAACACCCAATGTAGTCGACTTTTCACAAATCCATGAGCCTGCATAACCGACTTTATCACCTTTGACTATGGGCTTTACCGCTATCAATCGTGAATGTAAACTCATAATTGGCTTTAACCCCAGTTGCTCGCCGGTACTATCTGAAAATGGTGAAATACCATATAACATAACCCCCGGTCGCACCCAATCGGTTAAGGCTTCTTTCCAGGCTAAAATACCTGCCGAGTTGGCAATACTACGCTCATTTTTAGGCTCTACCTCAGGTGCTAGCGCCGACAGCGTTTCATTAAACAAACTGATTTGTTTAAGCGTGGTGGCATCCTGTTTATCATCGGCATTAGCTAAATGCGTCATCAAACTGATTGGCTGCCTGATGATGGAGCACTGGTTTAAGCGTTGGTAAACTGCGTTAAATTCGTTGGCTTTAAAACCCAGACGATTCATGCCGGTATCAAATTTTAACCAGATAGCACAAAGCCCTTGCTCCGTTCTACTTTCAAAAATGTCTACTTGGGTAAAAGAATGCACCACGGGATCCAATTGATAACGCAATAACTCATCCAATTCTTCAGCGCAGGTAAAGCCTTCCAGCACCGCAATCCGGTTTTTAATTCCGGCTTTACGCAAACGAATCCCTTCATCTACCCGCGCCACGGCAAAGGCATCGACCGTTTGCAAGGCGTCGGCAATCCGCAATAAACCATGCCCATAACCATTGGCTTTGATAACGGCCATGATTTTTGCCTCCGGCGCGTAATAACGAACCCTTTGCAAGTTATGCTGCACAGCATCCAGATTAAGTACCGCGTAAGCTGCCGGCCTCATTCATAATCTCCTGCGTTATAGGGAGCTCCGGCAAAATTTTCAAATTTGGTATATTGCCCCATAAAGGTCAGTCTAACGGTTCCCAGCGGCCCGTTACGTTGCTTGCCGATAATAATTTCGGCAATACCTTTATCGGGACTGTCTTCGTTATACACTTCATCGCGATAAACAAACATAATCAAATCGGCATCCTGCTCAATAGCGCCAGAGTCACGCAAGTCGGACATTACCGGACGTTTATTGGGGCGTTGTTCCAGGTTTCGGTTAAGCTGTGACAAGGCGATGACGGGTACATTCAACTCTTTAGCAAGCGCTTTTAAGCCTCTGGAAATATCAGATATTTGTTGTACCCGATTGTCGCCACTGGAAGGAGATTGCATCAATTGTAAATAATCCACCACAATCAAGCCTAACTGACCATGTTCACGCGCCAAGCGTCTGGCTCTGGCTCGCACTTCGGTGGGTGATAATGCGGGCGAATCATCAATAAATAATTGTGTACCTGCCAGTAAATTAATGGCTGAAGTCAAGCGAGGCCAATCATCGTCATCCAGCTTACCGGTTCTGACTTTATGCTGATCAATACGACCCAAGGATGACATCATACGCATCGCGAGTGAATCACCCGGCATTTCCATACTAAATACGGCAACCGGTTTGTCACTTTTTAGCGCTACATTTTCGGCTATATTCATGGCGATGGTGGTTTTACCCATCGACGGCCTGCCCGCCACAATAATTAAATCGGCTGGTTGCAGACCGGAGGTTAATTCATCAAGATCGGTAAATCCGGTACTGGCTCCGGTGATAGAGCCTTCCTGCTCAAACAGGGTTTCAATTTTATCAACGGCTTGAGCCAGCAACGATTTAATGGCGATAAAGCCACCGGCCTGCCCTCTTTGCCTTTGCTCTGCTATTTGAAAAACCTGCCGTTCGGCATTTTCGAGCAATTCAGAAGTATCACGACCCTCGGTATTAAAAGCCGAATCGGAAATTTCAGTACCAATATGAATCAGTTGCCTGAGTACTGACCGATCTCTGACAATATTGGCGTAAGCAACAATGTTAGCCGCACTGGGCGTGTCTTTTGCCAGCATGATTAAATAAGCCAGTCCACCGACATTGTCCAACTCGCCGATGGCTTTTAAACCATCAGACAGCGTGATGACATCAAAAGGAATCTGTTTTTCTGCGAGCTCTTCAATCTTTTTGAAAATAAGCTGGTGACTACGGCGATAAAAATCCTTTTCAATGACCTTATCAGCTATGGCATCCCAGGTCTGGTTATCCAGCATTAATCCACCCAAAACCGATTGTTCGGCCTGCATGGAATTGGGTGGAACCTTCATGGCATCAAGTGAATAATCACGTTCCATGGAATAATTTTCAGGCATGGTTATTAGCTGCAAAAAAGATAAATAATAACACGCCAAGGGTTTCCAGTCATTGGCTTACACTTTTCACGATTTAAGTCTAAAAGTAAAATACCCTGAAACTGACCCGATGCCTATAGAATAAAAGATCCGTATAAAGTACCCTAAACGCCTGACGCTTTAGAACAGGCACTATCATCATTTTTTAGGGAACTTGACTTATGACCACCCACCCTCAGAATCCACAACCCAATCGTCAGACGCTTTATGTTGCGATCGCGCTAATACTTGGCATTGTAGTTGGCGAAGTACTCAATCTGACATTGGGCAATTCCGGCACTACCCGGCCAAATCCTGTGCTGAATCAGATCATTGAGGTTTTTTCCGTATTAACGGATATTTTTCTGCGCTTGATAAAAATGATTATCGCCCCTCTGGTGTTTTCAACGCTGGTGGTTGGCATGGCTAAAATGGGTGATATTCAGACTGTTGGACGCATCGGTATCAAGGCGCTACTGTGGTTTTTTTCAGCGTCAATTTTTAGCCTGTTGCTGGGCATGTTACTGGTGAATGTGTTTGAACCGGGAAGTTCTTTGCATATTGCATTACCTGTAACAGGTTCAGAAACAGGACTGCCGCAAGTCAAACCGACACTGGGCAATTTCGTTGCGCATATCTTTCCAAAAAGTATTATCGAAGCAATGTCGACTAATGAAATTTTGCAAATTGTGGTGTTTTCCATGTTCTTTGGCATTGCCTGCGCTTCAATCGGCGATCTGGCTAAACCAACGGTCAAGTTACTGGATTCATTAGCACACATCATGCTAAAAGTTACCGGCTACGTTATGCATTATGCACCGGTAGCGGTATTTTCAGCGATGGCCTCGGTTATCGCACAACAGGGCATCGGCGTTCTACTGTCTTATGGCAAATTTATCGGCGAATTTTATTTGGGTGTGATTTTGCTTTGCAGTGCACTCGGTTGCGTTGGCTTTTTGTTTTTGGGTCGCAAGGTATTGTCTTTGCTGCGCCATATCCGCGAACCCATGCTGCTGGCTTTTGGTACGGCCAGTAGCGAGAGCGCTTACCCCAAATTACTACAACAACTGGAACGTTTTGGTTGTGATGACAAAGTCTGTGGACTGGTATTGCCATTAGGCTATTCCTTTAACTTGGATGGCAGTATGATGTACATGACCTTCGCGGTTTTATTTATTGCCCAGGCCTATGGTATCGACATGGCTTTAAGCGATCAACTTATCATGCTGCTGGTCTTGTTGTTCACCAGTAAAGGCGTGGCGGGCGTGCCCAGAGCTTCGTTAATCGTTATCGCCGCCACCTTGTCCATGTTTGATATTCCTGAAGCCGGTTTGTTACTGTTACTGGGTATCGACCAGGTTCTGGATATGGGTCGCAGTGCGACCAATGTGTTTGGAAACAGTATTGCTGCGGCGTTGGTGAGTAAATGGGAAAAGGCCTTGCGATAGTTGGGCAACATAAAAGCATGCACCAGGAAGGCACGAAGGGGATTATTTATTGCAAGTTGCCTAACCACTAATGCCTCCGTCTACATCAATCAAGCCTCTGGCCACCAAGGAAAAAACAAGCTGGTAGTTTTTTGGTATAAGCGATAATCGTCGCCTCGACTGCGTAAGGCTTGTTGTTCGGTAAACGGAATTCCGGTAAAAAAATATAAAAAGCAAAACATCAGTACCGGGGCAAACCATAACCAGTATTGATAGTCACCGCCCCACCCCATCAGCGGGTAGGCAAACCAGTGCAGCCATTCAAAAAAATAATTGGGGTGTCTTGAATATCGCCACCAGCCTTTTCGACAGGATAAGCCACTATTTTTGGGATTATTTCTAAAGTCGGATAATTGCTGATCGGCAGTGGTTTCGCCGTATAACGCTAAAACGGCAAGCAGCAAGGCGGCAATAACCAGTGGTGTTTGTGGCTGCGTGTTTTGTGCAACCGCCCAGAAAGGCAACGATAACAAGCAAATAAATCCGGCCTGCAATAAAAAAAACAGCAAAAAACCTATGTCAACACGATCTTTCATGGCGTTACGCATGGCATTATAGCGGCCATCTTCGGATTCTGAAAACACGCGGTGCTGTAAATAAAAACCCAAGCGCAAAAACCAGCCAAAGGTCAGTAACCCCAAACTCAATTTCAACCCTAACGGTGCCGAACCGGTTAAGGCATACCAAGGCCCGGCCAACATCATGCCATAAGCCCAAACAACATCAACAATACCGGCATTAGCGTGATTTTTTTGCCAGTTCCATGCCAATAACATAGCCACTATACTAATCACGGCTACAACAGTCAGACTAAACATACTTTACGCCCCTTGTTTTATTTTTTTTAAATGGTTAGCCAACCACAGTAATAACGGGATGCTAACCGCCCAACTTAAACTCAACACGAATACCCATAACCAGGATTCGCTGACAATATCGACCGCTCCCAAGCGTGCCGCGCCCAGATAAGATAAGGGGCAACTTAAACCGCTTAACACACCGGCAAGCAGTAATCGTGATTGTAACCAGGCCAAAGAATGATTTAGTGTTAATGCCAAGCCCGCCCATAACAGCAAAATCCATAAAGGTGCCCGCCCGGATAAAGCAAAGTCGGGGGCAAATTTAATCCAATCCAACTTTACCCAAGTGGTATCGAGTATCAGCCCTATTAGCAAGGCAACCAGCATTAACTGAAAGTCACCATAAACGCGTCTGGCCGGGCGAAATTCCCAAACTATAAAGCCTATCAGCAGCACCGGAGCCAGCCAAAATAGCTTCTCGGCTGCACCAATAATAGCGCCAAACCATAGCACCTGCATCCACAACATATTAATCCAGTTATTTAGCGTCATAAACCGGTAACCATTGCTGACGACGATTGCCGGGTTTGGCCAGTAATAACTGCACATTGGAAATGGATTTTTCTTTAAAACCGCCTTCGCAGTAACACAAATAAAATTCCCACATGCGAATAAACTCTTCGTTGTAACCCTGCGCCCTGACTTGATCCAGCGCGGCCATAAAGCGTTTGCGCCAACTGTTTAAAGTCAGCGCATAACTTTCACCTTGATCTTCAAGATTAATCAACCGTAAATCCGTACAGCGTGAGGCGCTGGCGACAATCGCACTGACACAGGGAATAAAGCTGCCGGGAAAAATATAACGTTTGATAAAATCCACGCTTTTTAAGGCTTGATAGTAGTAGCGGTCTTCTATGGTAATCGCCTGAATCAAGGCCAAACCGTTGGGTTTTAACAACGCCGCACATTGTTTTAAATAGGTATCCAGATAATGATGCCCCACCGCTTCTATCATTTCAATGGAAACCAGTTTGTCGTAACTGCCCTGTAAATCACGATAATCTTCCATCAATAGCGTCACTTGGTCGGCTACGCCCCCATCGACAAGTCGTTGCTTGGCGGCCTGATATTGTTCTTTGGAAATAGTGGTCGTGGTTATTTTGCAGCCATAATTCTTAGCGGCATACGTCGCAAAACCACCCCAACCGGTGCCAATTTCCAGAACATAATCTTCCGGTTGCAAATTCAGTTTCTGACAAATACGCTCCAGCTTGGCGGTCGAGGCTTCTTCAAGGCTAAGCTCAGGATTATAAAAAGTGGCTGATGAATACATGCCGTGCTGATCCAAAAACAAGGCAAACAAATCATTACCCAGATCATAATGCGCCGCTATATTTTTTTTGCTATTGGGTTGAGAGTTGCGATTAGCGAAATGCCAAAACTTAAGCAATTGATTAGCGAGTGTTGCCAAGCCGCCTTCCATGCTGTCGAGTAAATCCCGATTACGCACCAGTATTTGTATCACGCTGCACAAATCATCTGCCTGCCAGCCCTGATCCATATAGGATTCTGCCGCACCGATAGAACCACTCAGCGCCACTTGACGATAAAAACTTATGTCCAGCACGTCAATTCTGGCCTGCAAACCATCACTGCCCTGAGTGCCCAGTACAAATTCACCCAAGGGATCTGAAACGGTTAATACGGCATTTTCCAGACGCGCCATTTTATCCAGAAACGCTTTACGTAACAGTAAATCTATTCGTGTCGGATGTTTGCTTAACGTTTCAGCGATTGCATTCATAGTGTTCTCAATATTTCTATTCGGGTTGTTTATCAGGGGTGTCCATAAAAAGGCACGCCTTTTAGCCATAAACGTAAGGCCTGCCAATAAATAGAAATAACGACTGATAAGGTCAAAAAAGGATAACGCAAAGGCAACTTCTGCATCGCAGTGCGGGTCATTGGCTGTGCTTTTAGTTGTAAGGTCGCGTCAAAACAGCATTCATTATCCTGTTGTAACTGGATATGAATGGTCAGGGCTGATTGACGTAAACTAAACTGCCAGTGGTAATGTTGCTGCATGGGCATAAACGGCGAAACATGAAAGGCTTTATCAAATTCAAACACCCATTTGTTTTTGGATGCGGCATTTTCACCAGCGTCCAGCACGTAGCAGTAGCGTTCATTCCAGGGCGTGTTATTGATGTCCGCGAGAATAAATCGGGGCTGCTCGCTACCGTCAGGAAAACAAAAATAAAAACTCACCGGATTAAAAGCAAAGCCCAGAAACCGCAAATGCGTCAACAGACAAATTTGCCCGTTAAAATCTTCACCGGTATGGTCTTTAATGCGACTTTTTACCGTGTCGGATAAATCCTGCCCGGCATCACCCAGATAATCCTTGCGATAAAAACCAACCAGATTAAAACGTTCCAAAGACCAAAAGGGGCTTATTGCCATTACCTGATCCAGCTCATCAAGATCCAGCCAACTCATAAAAACCGGATAGTTAAAGGCATGTTTTTTGGGCAGATAACGACGATGACGAACCCAGCCCTGAAATAATCGGCTGTTTAGCATAGTCATGTTTTTAGCTGAAGCAAATCAACCACTTCATGCGCACTTTTGGCACCGTCTTCATGAAAGCCCCAGCCCCAATAAGCGCCGACATACCACGTAATATTTTGCCCGTTAATTTCATCGCGCCGCTGTTGTGCTGCCAAACTGGCCGGGGTATAAACCGGATGATGATAGCTTCTTTGTTGTAAAATTTTTGCCGGATCAATGCGATCGGTGCAATTAAGCGTTACCAGTAAAGGTTCTGGCGCATCCAGATTTTGCAGCAGATTCATATAATAAGTCACGGTGCAACGCACCTGGGTTTCACTTAACTTAAGCGCATTCCAGCTGGCCCAGGCTTTAGGGTGCTTTGGCATTACGCTGGCATCGGTATGCAGCACGACATCGTTTTCCTGAAACGTCATGGCACCCAAAATCTCGGTTTCTTGTTCACTGGCATCCTGCAATAAGCGCAAAGCTTGATCACTATGACAAGCCATAATCAGATGGTCAAAATGTTGCTCGCCTTCCGATGTTTTTACCGTTACCTGGGTTTTATTGCGGGTTATGGCTTGCACAGGGCAATTCAGTCGCAAGTCACCTTTAAATGTCTCCATAAATGCCTGGATATACGTTGAAGAACCGCCCGATACGGTTCGCCATTCAGGTCTGTTATCCGTTTTTAACATCTGGTGATTAGCCATAAAGGCAACAAAATAACGCACCGGAAAATCTTTCACCACATTCGGAGGACCAGACCATAAGGCGCAAGCCATCGGCAGAATATGGTCGTCGATAAAAATTTGGCTGTACTGTTGTTGCTGTAAATAGTCGCCCAGTGTCAACACATCATCTGTGCTGTTTAACAGCGTCGGTGCTTCGCGATAGAAGCGCAATATATCCCTGACCATGCGATAAAAACGGGGTCGCAACAGATTACGTCGCTGACAAAATAATTTATCCAGGGTTGTCGCATTGTATTCAAGCCCGCTAAGCGCATTAGTTACACTAAAACTCATATCAGACAGCTGCGAGGCAACGCCCAAGTCATTTAAAAACCGACAAAAATAATGATAGTTATGTTCGTTGAAAACAATAAATCCGGTATCAACGGCATAATTTTTATCGCCCAAAACAACCGCATGGGTATCGGTATGACCGCCCGGATAAGCATTGGCTTCGTACACCGTCACCTGATGCTGTTTACATAAATAGTGCGCTGCATAAAGTCCTGAAATACCGCTACCGACAATCGCTATGTTCATTATTGCTGACCCTTTTTAACCAATTTTGAGTGTAACCGATTGGCGGGAACGGGCTGTAAATCCCAGATGATGCCAAACAGCGCCAGCAACCGAAGCAGATAGTAACTGATGTCAATTTCCCACCAAAAAAATCCCTGCCGGGCAGATACCGGATAATGGTGATGGTTGTTATGCCACCCCTCCCCTAAAGCAAATAACGCTATAAACAAGTTATTGCGGCTGTCATCTCCGGTTTCATAACGTCGGCTTCCTAAAACATGCGCCAGCGAGTTAACAAATAGCGTGCAATGAATCAACACGATAGTCGACACAAAATAACCCCAAACCAACATTTGCGGGCCATTGGTTTGTAATTGCGGAAAAGCCAGCTCCAGATACATGCCCAAAAACAACATGGATAAAGCATAAAGTATCGGCACAAGACTATCAAAACGATCCAGTAAAACCAGCTCAGGATATTTAATCAAGTCGCGCACACAATGCTCCTGCGTTGTAAAGTTTTTTAAGCATAAAAACCAGCCGATATGACTCCATAAAAAACCCTTTCTGGGGCTATGAATATCCTTTTCAGTATCAGAATAAAGATGATGTCGACGATGGTGTGATGCCCACCAGAGTGGGCCTCGCTGGGTTGCCGTTGCACCCAGTAACGCAAACAGAAACTGGCACACGCGGCTGGTTTTAAAAGCCTTATGGGAAAAATAGCGATGATAAAAAGCGGTAATGGCAAACATGCGCAGCAGATAAGAGGCCAAAGCAACCCATAATGCAACCGGACTAAAGCCCACCACAAACACCAACAAACAAACAAAATGCATCAGTATAAAAGGAATGACCCGCATCCAGTCAATCGCCTCACCCACATTGTCAGCTATTTTTACGTTGCTGTTATCAAACCAGATAAACATTTTGGACAGTATTGCTTGCAAAGACATCAACCACTCCGTAGCAGTCATTATTCAGAATTTTGGTATAAGGAGGCAATAGCTGCAATGGGTTTGGCTAAAGCCGCGCCGGCCTGGTTATGTGTGAGCGAAAAAGCCATTTTCCAAAAAATTCGGAATAAAAAACATGAGTTATTCAGTCGAATGTTAAAACGGGTTATTTATTAGGTTGCCCGAAATCAACAAGAACACAATCAACTTAACATAACGTTTTAATGCGTCAATATCGTGACATCCTATTTTTAGCATCCTTATTATTTTTGTCTTTATCAAAAAGGCTAATGCCGAGTAATTTAACACCTTACTTTTAAGAAAAAGTGAACTAACAGTCTCCTGCTATTTACTTTGTATCGACATCACGTTAAATTAAAACAAGTCCATTTCTACCGGATAACACTTTAAGAATACAATTTCATTTTTTATCACTAGACAGGAGATTTTTATGCACAAGACTATTGGCTATGCTGCCCATAATAATACCTCACCGCTGATACCCTTCAGCTTTGAACGCCGCGACCCGTTGCCAACCGATGTCCAGATAGAGATTCTTTTCTGCGGGGTTTGTCACTCTGACATCCATCAAGTGCGTAATGAATGGGGTAATGCGACATTTCCCATGGTGCCGGGTCATGAAATTGTTGGCAAAGTGACCCAAGTCGGTGATCAGGTCAGCAAATTTAAAGTCGGCGATCATGTGGGTGTAGGTTGCCTGGTTGGTTCTTGTGGCGTTTGTCCGGATTGTAACGATCATCTTGAACAATATTGTAATAACGCAGAATTTACGTATAACAGCCCGGACAAGCATTCCGGCGGAACAAATTACGGCGGCTATTCCAGACAGATTGTCGTTAATCAGGATTTTGTGCTTCACGTTTCAGACACGCTGAATCTGGCTGCTGTAGCGCCGTTGTTATGTGCCGGAATTACCACTTATTCTCCATTGAAACATTGGAAGGTGGGTAAAGGCGATAAAGTGGGTATCGTTGGTTTGGGTGGACTGGGTCACATGGGGATAAAATTTGCCCATGCCTTTGGCGCTTATGTCGTGCTTTTTACCACATCACCCGGCAAGTCTGAAGATGCCAAACGATTCGGCGCTGATGAAGTGGTGATCTCCAAAAATCCGGAAGAGATGGAAAAGCATCTTGCCAGCTTTGACTTTATCTTAAACACCGTGGCGGCACCGCATAATCTGGATGCTTATACTGCCCTGCTGAAACGTGACGGTACTTTATGTTTGGTGGGTGTACCTGACCAACCGCATCCGTCTCCTGCCATAGGCAACTTGATTTTTAAACGTCGCAGCATTGTCGGTTCGTTGATTGGCGGCTTAAAAGAAACCCAGGAAATGCTCGATTTCTGCGCGGAAAATGCGATTACTTCAGACATCGAAATAATCCCGATTCAGCAAATTAACGAAGCTTATGAACGCGTATTGAAAAGTGACGTAAAGTATCGATTTGTTATTGATTTGGCCAGTCTGCAACAGACGGATGGTTAATTTCAAAAATTTTCACCATGAAGACACGAAGAACACGAAGTTTTTTTCTTACTTCGTGTTCTTCGTGTCTTCGTGGTGAATAAGATCTTGTTTTGGATATCAATAAAAAGCCATCCCGCACTAATGTCTTGATTTGATTGCTTGGTGAGCTGCCAAAAAAGCGGAATAGTGATAGGTTAGTTGGTCGTGTGAATTACCGTTCGGATGGTTTATAAATTCTTGTTCCAGTGTTCCCTGCACAGCTTGAGACCAAGGTGCTTTGGGAATAAATTCATAAAGCACCCTACCCGCCAAACCAATCATTTTTTGCCCGACGCTACTCTGTGTTGATGTAACACCCAACAAATAAGGATTTGCCTGTGGCTGACTGACAGGCGGCAAGGATTGTATATCTGCCCAATTATTATCCGGCAAAAAAGTCAGGTCTTGAAGGTTGGCAAAGGAAATCAGCAAAGCCGGTATACCCAAAACAAACATCAATACATATAACGCAGCTTTACCTGTCAGCGCCCAAAATATCACATAAGCAATGGTCGCATACATAAGCGCCGCACTGACAAACAAAGCCGGAAATATCTTTATCGGCAAGTCTATGGTTAAGTGTTGCAGCAATAACTCAGAGTAACAAGCCGCTGTTGCTGAAAAAACCACAATGGGAAAATAAGCAATACGAAATTCCAGCAACTGTAAAATGATAAAGCCATAGCGTTTGCCCTTTGTGGGTAATTTTCTTAGACCCCATAAAGACATACACGCCATTGCGGCCAAAGCAGCCAAGTGAAAACCTGTAAACAGCTGCCACACCTGTGCCGCCGGATTTATTTCAATACTAACACCCAATACGGCAAGCAGCGCCAGTAATATAAAAGGTAAATAATTCTGATAGGTCATCTAGTTAAAGCACTTATGAGTTGAATGTAAGATTTTATTTAATTAATTCAAGATAACCGTCTTTAAAGCCGGGATACTGAAATTGATAACCCAAGGCTTTTAAGCGTTGATTGTGGCAACGTTTATTCATAACCGCTGCATTGTTTACACTTTTAACTGTCGGGGGTTGACATTGTAACTGCTCCGTCAGCCAGGTCATAACGTCCCACATCGGTGCCGGATCATCATCACTGGCTAAATAGCATGACGCTAAAGCCTTACCCGCCAAGCGTTGTTCCAATAAAAACGCCAACACACCGACACAATCCTGCTGATGAATACGGTTAGTAAAATAAGCGGGGGTTTTCTGTATGGCCGGTGACTGCATGGCCATTCTTAAAAGATACTCACGACCCGGACCATAAATGCCGGAAAAACGGACGACGATATTATCAGCGTCTAAATCCGTCAGCGTTTGCTCTGCCTGCCTGATCAGTTGGCTGGTACTGTTTTCCGGTTGCGCAATAGATTCTTCGTCTACCCACTCGCCTTGCGATTGTCCATAAACGCTGGTTGACGATACAAAAATCCACTGTGGACTAAAACCCGCCTGCGAAAATTTATTGAGCAGATTATTCAAACCTGATTCGTAAATAGCCCGATAACTTTGTTCATTACGTCCGTCCGGGGACACAATAAAATACAGAATATCAAAGTCGCCGGGTAAGTCGTTAAGTTCTGCAACTGATGTTATATCCGCAGTAAAATAATTAATGTTGCCGGTATTTGTTAATGGCGGGTTTCGTTTTAATCCGGTTACCTGGTGACCTTTAGCCGAAAGAACATGTGCCAGTTGTGTTCCTATTGAGCCGCAGCCGATAATTAAAATTTTGGCCATGAGTGGTATGTTTTTATTGAGCGTGGAGTCGCGTCGGGTTAGCCCATATTTAACACTACCCACATCAATTTAGCCAAAAAAAGCTAAGAGGCTTTTATAAGTTATTGATTTTTCGTTATAGGCAACTGAGTTTTGGAGTTATTTCGTTTTGTAGTGCCATTATAGTTCATGCCTGCTATTGCATATTTTTCCAATCCGCGCTATTTTTTATGCATCATGTATATCCGTAGAACCCATACCAACAACTCGTCCACGGGCGAACGCTATTACACCTACCGCTTGGTGGCCTGCCAGCGTGTGGATGGGAAACCGCGCCAGACGACCCTATTGAATCTGGGCAGGCACTTCGTTGTTGATCAGGATTTGTGGGCTTCG
>JBAXXH010000092.1:0-13488 GCA_037127995.1 Methylococcaceae bacterium
GCCAAACCAAAATCAGAATTTGGGATGGTTGTTAATTACGCTGAGTAATTACAAAGTTTGAAATACTGCAACAGATTACGGTGACTGAAAATCGAATCAACTTTTTGTTGGGTAGGACGCCACAGCCTATCCAGCGAGCATCAACCGGTTTTATGGAGATGAAACCAAAACTGATTAAGGCAGGTGTTCCATCACAGTTGCTACAAAACAGACCTGATATTAGGAAAGCTGAGCTTGAGCTATCGGCAGCGCAATTGAATATAGACGTGGCTAGAGCTAATTTCTATCCATCCTTTAACATAAGTGCTGGGGCAGGGTTTGATGCTTTTGCGCTTAAATTCCTGGTCAATACGCCAGAGTCATTAGCGCTTTCTATAGCTGGCGGGTTAGTGGCCCCACTGGTCAATAAGAATGCCATCATAGCGGAATATAAAAACTCGAATGCCAAGCAGGTTCAGGCGGCTTATGAATATGAGCAAAGTATTATCAACGCTTACGCTGAAGTAGCCAATCAACTTTCAAACATGGATAATCTGGATAAAAACTATCAGCTTAAGAGAAAGCAAGTGGACGCACTCGTCCAATCAATTGATATTTCAACGCAATTATTCAAATCAGCCCGTGCAGACTATCTGGATGTGTTATTGTCTCAACGGGATGCCTTGGAAGCCAAAAAAGACCTAATTGAAACGAAACAGAAGCAAATTATTGCCATGGTGGATCTTTATAAATCGTTGGGTGGAGGTTGGCAGTAGTTGTAGATACGATCTTGCCAGTTTGGTCTTACAGAATTAAGTTGTTATCATGTTGTGGCAGTTTTTAAAGTGTTCAATTAAGGCAAGGACGACAGCACTCATAAAATATGACAAAAGCCCCTATCTTGTAGGGTTTGAGTTCACGTCTGTCAGATCCGATTTCAACATGAAAATCTGATTGTTTGCCGTTGATAGCCAAGCTTAAACTCACTCACTTATAGCTTGGTACACGCTGAACTTATTACATGCCAAAACTGTTAGGCTCTATTCCCAACTTAGGAGCAATTTATTTTTTATTACGGAGTTTATGTTATGAAAATAGTTAAATTATTAAGCATGTGTTCTTCATTAGGTATCGTACTGTTGCTGGCTAATGATGTTTATGCCTTTGGTTTAAGCGATATTGCGGGTGCAGTAGAAACTTTACAAGCAGGACAACCTAAGACAGTTACTGTGCCGGGCGTCACCACTGGCAAGGGTTTGACAGGATCATTAATGCAGCAATTAGGCGTGACACAGTCGCAAGCAGAAGGAGGAGTCGGGGCGATATTCCAATTAGCGAAATCTAAAATGCCTGGAACGGCTTTTTCAGAACTGAGTAATTCAGTTCCCGACATGCAAGGCTTATTAGCTGCCGCACCTGTTACAAAATCTGTCGGTGGTGGTAATTTAGGCGGTATAGCAGGTGACTTACAACGCTTGGCAGGTAATTCAGGTGGAGCAGCCGGAAATTTGATCGGTTTGGTGAGTTCTTTTCAGCAACTTGGCTTGTCACCTAACATGATGCAAAAATTTGTACCGCTTGTTTTACAGTATGTTCAAGGCAATAGCGGCGGCTCTGTTGCAAATGCTTTGCAATCAGCATTAATGGGCGGCAAGTTGTAATTATTATCGAATCCTAAAGTCTTTCTTTTAGAGATCAGTTTGCCCAGAGTGCCGCTGTTTTGTGTGGGGATATAAACGGCTCACAACGACAGTTCTTGCCATTTCATAAGGTGTATGACGCTTCGCTTATACACCCTACGATTTAAAATGCCATGCGGTCAATCAATCACGATGTTGATGCGATAGCTGACATAGCCTCTGTTTCCTTGATTATAGTGGCCTAACAGGCCTTCGCGATATTCCTCCCGTTGCTCACGGTAAGGCAGATGCCCCAGTAATTTCCTGCCTATAATTTAAGTTTGACCATACCCGCGCCCGGTTAGGCGAGTTGATGCTTCAGCGACCTCCAGCAGATAGCGAAGGGCTTTGTTCACCGGCTCATCGTTTGGTAAAGCTTGCGCAATATCTGGCCCAAGTAGGACAACATTAGTTTCCGCTTTAATTCGATTTGCATATTTGCCACGCACAATCGTGCCCAAATCCGGCCTTTTATATTCAGGCCGAAGCTCGTCCATCGTTTCTGATTTAATCTTCTTCATAGATTTGCCTTTCAACGTTAGTCCGATAAGGTGAGGCATCTTTTGTGCCCACACTGAATTAAAGCAATCTTAAAGCAATCACATAAAAATGGTGCGCAGAAAAACGCTGCCCAGCATACGACTCTATCAACTCCTAATCAAAAAACTTCGTGCTCTTCGTGTATAGGCAACCGCTCCTGCATCCATGCAGTCATTCGTGGTGAAAAAGATTTTATAACAGCTTCACCAGAGCAGCCACTATGCCAACTGATACTGCTATAAGACCGCCCAGTTTAATGATTAAGCGTTGCTCAACCTGAATAAGATGAGAATCAACTTGCGCAAAACGTGCATCCAAGCGTAATTCTGTTTGAGATAGACGATGATCTAGCGATTGGTTGCTTACCAATGTTTCTTGGGCATCAGCAATAACGCGTACAACAACTTCGGCTTGTTCGCGCGGAATTCCAGCCGATTCCAGACGCTGTACAAAATTCAAAGTATCGAATGTAATTGTGGTCATAGCGCTTCCTCTAATCTGTATGCCAATGATTTACCAGTTTGATGTGTGGGTTACGGCTATCGCCTAACTCAACCTTATATCTATTGTAATTATTCAGTCCACCTCTTTAACAAAGAGAGGTTAGGGGAGATTTTATTAGATAAATCCCCCTCTGCCCCTCGCTTTGCTCTCCCCCTTTTCAAAGGGGGAGGTGGTGAATATTTAGAATCTATTAATTCCCAATCAAAAACTTCGTACTCTTCGTGTCTTCGTGGTAAAAGCTTTAACAAACCAACCGCTATTTTTTGATATAAAGATCGGTAATGGTGCCGGTAATCATTTCAGCGGCAAAGCCAAAGGTTTCGGCCAAGGTGGGATGTGGATGGATGGTTAAACTAATATCTTCTGCATCGGCACCCATTTCCAGTGCCAAGACGGCTTCTGAAATTAATTCGCCGGCGTTGGTGCCAACCATGCCGGCACCCAGCAGTTTGCCGGTGTCTTTTTCGCAGAGTATTTTGGTTAGGCCTTCTTTGCGACCGATACACAAGGAACGGCCACTGGCTGCCCAAGGAAATACCGCTTTGTCGTATTCGATACCTTGTTGCTTGGCTTGGTTTTCGGTGAGTCCCATCCAGGCAATTTCAGGGTCGGTATAGGCAACCGAAGGGATCGTCAGCGCGTCAAAGTGGGATTTATGGCCCGCAGTGACTTCGGCGGCTACTTTGCCTTCGTGAACGGCCTTGTGCGCCAGCATCGGGTTGCCGACGATATCGCCAATGGCAAAAATATGACCGACATTGGTACGTTGTTGCTTATCGACGGCAATAAAGCCTTGTTGATCGACCGTAATACCCGCCAGATCAGCACCGATTAACGGTCCGTTGGGTCTGCGGCCTACCGCAACCAACACGGCATCGAACAGTTCGGATTCAGGTGCGCCTTTGCCTTCAAAAAAGACTTTCAGACCTTCGTCGTGAGATTCAATAGAGGTTACGCGGGTATCCAGCCAGATATTTTTATATTGCTTTTTTATGCGTCGGGCGAGAGGCGTTACCAAATCTTTATCACAACCCGGAATGATTTGATCCATGAGCTCAACCACGCTGATTTCTGAACCCATCGCATGGTAAACCGTTGCCATTTCCAAACCAATAATGCCGCCACCGACAATCAACAGCTTTTTAGGGATTTCTTTTAATTCCAAGGCATCCGTTGAATCCCATAAGCGTGGATCATCATGCGGAAAAATCGGTATTTTAGTAGGACGTGAACCGGCGGCAATAATGGCCTGATCAAAGCTGATGGTTTGGATGCCTTCTTCCGTTTCTACGTCTACCGTATCCGGTGAGGTAAATTTTCCGATGCCCTGAATAAAAGTCACCTTGCGTTGTTTGACCAAGCCCGCCAGTCCGTCATTTAAGGTTTTGGTAATGCTTTCTTTCCAGTCTCTGATTTTATCAATATCAATGGTCGGCTTGCCGTAACTGACACCATGTTGTGCAAATTCTTCGGTTTCATGAATTATTTGCGCGGCGTGCAGTAAGGCTTTTGAGGGAATACAGCCGACATTAAGACACACGCCACCCAGCACTGGATAGCGTTCAATCAAAATGACCTGTTTGCCTAAATCGGCCGCACGAAACGCCGCACTGTAACCGCCAGGGCCGCCACCCAATACCAAAACTTCCGCGTGTAAAACTGCTTCATTCATTGTTAGTGTGTCCCGTGTTAAAGTAACAGGCGGCGAATATCAGCCAGATAGTATTTGACGGTCGCCATAAAGCGGGCGCCTTCCGCGCCGTCTATGACCCGGTGGTCGTAGGTTAAATCCAGCGGTAACATCAGGCGTGGCAAAAATTCTTTGCCATTCCAGACCGGTTGCATTTTTGCACGGGTAACGCCCAGTATGGCAACTTCCGGTGCATTAACAATAGGTGTGAACGACGTGCCACCAATTCCGCCAAGGCTGGAAATGGTCATGCAGCCGCCTTGCATATCACCGGGCAATAATTTACCCAGACGGGCTTTCTCGCTTTTTTCGGCTAATTCAACGGCCAGCTCATTGACGCTTTTGTTGTTGACGTTGCGTAATACGGGCACGACCAAGCCATTAGGCGTATCAACGGCAATACCGATATTAAAATATTTCTTTAGTATCAAGCTTTCGCCATCGGCAGACAAAGACGCATTGAAGCTTGGGAACTGTTGCATCGCCGCAACCAGTGCTTTAATGATAAACATCAAACCGGTTATTTTTAACTCGCCTTTGGCTTTTTCAGCATTCAGGGCAACACGAAACGCTTCCATCTCGGTTATATCGGCTTCTTCATGGTAGGTTACCATCGGCAGATTTAACCAGACACGACTCAGATTTTGTCCAGTCAGGCGTTTAATTTTGCTAAGTTTTTGGACTTCGGTTTCACCATAAGGAGAAAAGTCAACAGCGGGTATGCTCGGAATACCGGCTCCTGTTGCCACGACGCCCTCAGTAATCACTTTTTTGACAAAGCTTTTTACATCGTCTTTTAAAATGCGTCCCTTACGACCGCTACCGGTTTTTATTTTAGCAACATCAACACCCAGTTCGCGGGCAAAAAGACGCACAGACGGTGAGGCATGGGCTTTTTCGCCGGATACCTCAGGGGCTTGCAAAACTTCCGGCGCTTTCGGTTCGGGTGCCCGTTGTACCGGCAGACTGACCGGTTCCGGCGCTTTTTCAACGACCGCAGCGGGTGCGGGTATTTCAGCAACGACAGCGGCGGGTTGCACCGCCGGTTCGGCAATGCCAATCTCGGCATCACTGACCAATACCGTCGCAATCAGTGAGCCTTCGGATACGGTATCACCGGGCTTGATATAAACCTGTTGAATAGTGCCTGCTGCACTGGACGGCAAGTCCATGCTGGCCTTGTCCGTTTCAAGAGTGGCCACGGTTTGTTCCAGCTCGACGATATCACCGGCTTGAATCAATACTTCAACAACATCAATTTCAGCGACATTACCAACATCGGGAACTCTAATTTCACACAAACGAGTCATATAATTTTCCTTCTGTTAAATTAGCCACGGAGCTTTCGTATCCGCCGCTATGCCGTATTTAGCGATGGCAACCTCTACTTTGGCCGCATCAAATTGACCTGAGTCAGCCAAACTTTTTAGTGCCGCAATAGTGACATGGTAACGATCGACTTCAAAAAACCGTCGCAAGTTTTCACGGGTATCAGAACGGCCAAAACCATCGGTTCCCAATACGGTGTAAGGCGCAGTAATATAAGCACGAATTTGTTCGGCAAACGCACGGGTATAATCAGTCGCCGCAATAACAGGCCCTACTGCATTACCCAAGCAACTGGCAACATGCGATTGTCTTGCAGGTTCCGTTGGATGCAAGCGATTCCAGCGTTCACAGGATTGTCCATCTCTGGCCAATTCGGTAAAGCTTGGGCAACTCCATAAATCGGCTTCTACGCCCCAATCATTTTTGAGCAGTTCAGCGGCAAATTCGACTTCACGGAAAATGGTTCCAGACCCTAATAACTGGACTCTTTGCGCTTTGTTTTTTGCGCCCTGACTAAAGCTGTACATGCCTTTAAGAATATCCAGCTCCACGCCTTTTGGCATGGCCGGATGGCTGTAATTTTCATTCATCACCGTGATGTAATAGAACACATCTTCCTGGTCAACATACATGCGGCGCAAACCGTCCTGAATGATAACCGCCACTTCATAAGCATAAGTGGGATCATAAGAGATGCAATTCGGTACGGTCGCCGCCATTAAATGGCTGTGACCATCTTCGTGCTGAAGACCTTCGCCATTTAAGGTGGTTCTTCCGGCGGTGCCACCCATCAAAAAGCCACGGGTACGTTGATCAGCCGCTGCCCAGATTAAATCGCCCACCCGTTGAAAACCAAACATGGAGTAATAGATAAAAAACGGAATCATCGGCACGTTATGGGTTGAGTAGGCGGTGCCGGCAGCAATCCAGTCACACAAACCACCCGCTTCATTAATGCCTTCCTGCAACACTTGACCGTGCTTGTCTTCTTTGTAGAACATCAGTTGGTCGGCATCTTGCGGCGTATACAATTGCCCCACTTGTGACCAGATACCCAACTGTCTGAACATGCCCTCCATACCAAAGGTTCTTGATTCGTCAGGAACAATGGGCACGATGCGTTTGCCGATATTTTTGTCTTTAACCAAAATATTAAGCAGATTTACAAATGCCATAGTGGTTGAGATTTCACGGCCTTCACGGGTGGCTTCAAGCAAGGTTTTAAAATCACTTAAAACGGGTACATCCAACGCATAAGATTTGGTTCTTCTGGACGGTAAATGTCCGCCCAATTCAGCCCGACGCTGCTGCATGTACACCAGTTCTTTTGAGCCTTCTGCAAAAGTAAGATAAGGAAGCTTTTGCATTTCCTCATCGGTTACCGGTAATTCATAGCGATCCCTGAAATGACTCAGCGAGATGTCGCTCATTTTTTTCTGTTGATGAGAGATATTCTGGGCTTCGCCAGAGGCACCCATGCCGTAACCTTTAATGGTTTTGGCTAAAATAACGGTGGGTTGTCCTTTATGATGTACAGCAGCATGAAACGCTGCATACGTTTTGGAGGGATCATGGCCGCCTCGATTCAGTTCCCAGATATCACGGTCAGACCAGTCTGAAACCATGGCCTTTAATTCAGGCGTATTAAAGAAATGTTCGCGCACATAAGCACCGTCTTTTGCTTTAAAGGTTTGATAATCACCATCGACACAGGCCATCATCCGTGCTGCCAGCAAGCCGTCTTTGTCGCGAGCCAATAATGCATCCCAGCGTTGTCCCCAAACCAGTTTAATTACATTCCAACCGGCACCGCGAAATTCACTTTCCAGCTCTTGAATGATTTTGCCATTGCCACGCACCGGGCCATCCAAACGCTGAAGGTTACAGTTAATGACAAAAATCAGGTTGTCCAGTTTTTCACGCCCGGCCATACCAATAGCGCCTAATGATTCAGGCTCATCGGTTTCACCATCGCCCAGAAAACTCCAGACTTTACGTTCCGAGGTATTGGCAAAGCCACGATCTTGCAAATAATGCATGAAACGGGCCTGATAAATGGCCATAATCGGACCGAGTCCCATTGAAACGGTTGGAAACTGCCAGAAATCCTGCATCAACCAAGGATGTGGATAAGAAGGCAAACCGTTGCCATCAACTTCCTGACGAAAGTTGTCCATTTGTTCTTGAGTGAGTCTACCCAGCAAGAAAGCGCGAGCATAATCACCGGGTGTTAAATGACCTTGCGTAAAAATCAAATCGCCGTCATGTTGATCAGAAGCGGCATGCCAAAAATGATTGTAACCAACATCATAAAGCGTTGCGGCCGAGGCAAAACTGGCAATATGTCCACCGACATTGGTGTGCTTGTTTGCCCTCAATACCATCATCATGGCATTCCAACGCACGTAAGAACGGATTTTTTGTTCTATCGTGGCATCGCCAGGAAACTGGGCTTGGCGGGAAACGGGAATGGTATTGAGATAGGCGGTATTGGCACTAAACGGGATATCAAATCCTGAGTGCCGTGTTGCAGCAACCAGCTGTTCAATCAGAAAGTGTGCGCGTTCGCTGCCATCTTGATCTAATACCGATTGCAGTGCTTCAATCCACTCTTTGGTTTCGGTCGGATCAATGTCGTTCTGTCCGGTAATTTCTGAAATTAAGCTGTTATTCATGGGTGATCCTTTTGGGACAGGTTGGGCATGGCTTAAAAAAATTTTACTATGGGGTTCAATTTAGTCATTTTTGACTGCGTATTGATGGGGGCTTACAAAACCACTGGATAAGCAGTCCGTATCAATGCAGTTTGAATGTCTGGGTAACGGGTACATAGTATATACAAATGAAGGCGTGCAATACACCCGTTTTAGCAAGTGATGTGACAGATAGTTTGCGAAAGTCACAAAAAAAACAAAAAAAACGAAAAAATAGACGGATTGCATTGCAATAAAAAGTCGGTGATTAGTGAATAAGTTGCAGAATGAAATGTCTTGGATTATTTGCTTTTTTTCGACTTTTTGCGCAGCCCTGGCAGGCAAGCGCCTTAATCTAATAAAATATTCCCTAACCCTTTTTTTACAAAGATGGTGTGGTTGAATAATTACAAGTCAGCTTGAGTCGTATCCTAATCAGGAAGCGCGAATGTGCTTGTGACGGTGCCGGGTAAAAGTGCCGGGACGTTACATTTTTTAACGCTTTAATCTATATTAAACCTTAATTCCAAGTAATGAACTTGGGAACACGCCAAAAAGCTGTAAAATAGCCATTTTTATTTTTTATCTTCTTATTGATAACATGCGCACCACTCAATTCCCTTTAAATACCGTAAAAGAAACGCCTGCTGACGCTGAAATAGCCAGTCATCAATTGATGATCCGCGCAGGATTTATTCGCAAATTAGCCTCCGGTCTTTATAGTTGGTTGCCTTTGGGGCTACGCGTATTGCGCAAGGTAGAAAAAATAACGCGGGATGAAATGGAAAAAGCGGGTGCCTTGGAAGTGTTAATGCCTGCCTTGCAACCGGCCGAACTTTGGCAGGAAACCGGACGCTGGGAACAATACGGCCCGGAACTGGCACGCTTAAAAGACCGTCATGACCGTGATTTTTGCTTAGGGCCAACGCATGAAGAAATTATTACCGATCTGGCGCGTAATGAGCTTAAAAGTTACAAACAACTGCCTGTTACTTATTATCAGGTACAAACCAAATTCCGCGATGAAATCCGTCCACGCTTTGGCGTGATGCGTTCGCGTGAATTTATTATGAAAGATGCCTACTCCTTTCATTTGGATCAAGACTCGCTACAAGAAACTTACGAGGTCATGTATCAGGCGTACAGTAATATTTTTAATGAATTGGGGCTAAAGTTTCGCGCTGTTATCGCTGATTCCGGCTCTATCGGCGGGGCAATATCGCATGAATTTCATGTGTTGGCCGATTCCGGTGAAGATGCCATTGCCTTCTCGACCGAAAGCGATTATGCCGCCAACGTTGAAAAAGCGGAAGCGGTTATGCCTTCCGGTTCGCGTGCTTTCGCAACCGCTGATATGAAGCTGATTGATACCCCCAATCAACACAGCATAGAAGAAGTTAGTCAGTTTTTGGCGGTTCCTGCGACACAATGCCTTAAGACCTTAATTGTTAAAGGCGAAGGAGACAGCTTGGTTGCTTTATTATTAAGAGGCGACCATGAGCTGAATAAAATCAAGGCAGAAAAAATGGAGGGCGTTGCCTCGCCTCTGGAATTTGCCACTGAAGACGATATTCAACGTGCCTGTAACTGCAAGCCGGGTTCAATTGGCCCAATTGGATTATCCATTCCGGTTATTGCAGATCGCAGTGTTGTGATGATGTCCGGCTTTGTCTGCGGCGCGAATCAAGATGGCAAGCATTTTCAAGGCGTTAATTGGGAACGTGATTTACCCGTTCCTGACCTCGTTGCTGATCTTCGCACGGTCGTTGAAGGTGATCCCAGTCCGGATGGACAAGGTGAAATTACCTTGGCTCGCGGTATTGAAGTAGGTCACATCTTTCAGTTGGGCACTAAATACAGCGCGTCCATGAAAGCGGGCGTTATTAATGAAGGCGGTAAAAGCCAAATTATGCTGATGGGTTGTTACGGTATTGGTATTTCCCGGGTTGTCGCGGCGGCTATCGAACAAAATCATGATGACAAAGGCATTATCTGGCCTGCTAATCTGGCACCTTTTCAAGTTGCGCTGTGTCCCATGAATATGCATAAGTCCGAGCGCCTTAAAGTTGCAACGGAGAAACTTTATCAAGACTTGCAATCAGCCGGTATTGATGTGTTATTTGATGACAGAAAAGTACGCGCCGGTTTTATGTTTTCTGACATGGAATTGATCGGTATTCCGCATTGCATCATTGTCGGTGATCGTGGACTGGATTCCGGTACGGTTGAATACAAAGGCCGTACAGCCCAAGGAAATGAAGAAATTCCGTTTGCGGAACTTATTGATTTTTTAAAAGCAAAGCTGCTTTAAAAGCATGTGCTTAACGTCTCATTATTGGCAGGATTAGACCTTTCAGGATTTTAAAACCGGAAAGGTCGGGTTGTTGCCGGTGATTAACGAGAAGTTATCCGGCCTCCCGGTTTGTTGATTTCCATCGCAGGATCTAAAAGGTATTGGTGTTTCAAATGGCAAGTTTTTTTCACGCACATTACTTTTTTGATGCAATTGCTGCAGTTCGGCTTTTTGGCATCAGTTTGATCCTGTTGGGAGCACCTGCTTTTGCCCAAACGCCAGAAGTCGAGGAGGTGTTGGGCGTGCTGGGGATGGATAGGGGACAGATTGCCGAGCTGGCTGAAGGTCAACCCGTCGTGTATACCTTGAGTGAAGGGAGCGACGATGAGATTGCCGTTGGCTTGGCTTGGTATTTCCCTGTTCCTTTAGGTAAGGTGGCCAGGTATTTTCGGGGTGAGGATTCTATATCGCTGGACGTGGGTGTCACTGCCCACGGGATATTAACAGAGCATAGTGGGGCGGGTTCTTTGGCAACTGTCACCTTGTCCAGGGAAGAAGCCCAAGCTTTGTTGAATGCCGAGCCAGGGGACGAATTCAATCTATCCGCCCAAGAAATAGAAAAGCTTAAAGCCTTCAAACAGACGCTCAAGCAGATACCTCACAAAGCCATCGAAGATGTCGCCGGAGAGCACTTCAGGGCGATTCTGTTACAGCGCTATAAAGCCTATCGGCACGGCGGAACGAATGCAATAGCGCCTTATGCGCGGGAGGATGGTCTGGATTCAAAGCCTTCACTTGAGCTGCGACAGGCGGTGAATGAAAGCGCCCTTTTGTCGCGTTACTTGCCAGCCTTGCACAAGGCTTGGCTGGATTACCCGAAAGCTTTACCGCAGGGGGGTGTGGAGGCGTTCCCGTGGGTGGAAAAAACCGTGGAAGGTCGGTCGGCGGCAATCCTCAGGCACCGCGTTAATATGGATTGGAACGGTGGGGTCTTGGTGTTGACACGTGAATTCTATGCAGCGCACTCCTACAATTCCAGCCAATGGATAACCGGCTGTCTATCTTATCGCGACGGCACGGTGATTTTTCAGCAGGTGCGCAGCTTTACCGATCAAGTGGCGGGAGCGGCCAGCGATGTCAAGCATATAGTGGGTAGGACGTTACTAAAAGACAAAATGCTCAAGTCATTTAAGCGCCTTTGCAGTATCTTGAGCCAATGCCATTGATTATTTGACCGCGCAGCTTCAAGCCACAAACCCACGAAGTTTTTTTAAAAACCTGTGCTAATGGCAAGCTCCTCTGAAAGTGAGTTGATTTACTTTAGCAGACACTTGGCACAACGGATTGCGAAGGGCAGACTTCGACCCCTATGTGTAGTACTGAACTATGTGTAGTTGCACTGCCGCATTGCGGTCTGGCACTTACGCGACGAGGTATTGGGCCGATCACTTCTACACATGGTTTCAGTGACTGAAAGAGCTGCATCAGTGCATCATTGAGTAGTAAATAACGACCCCATTCTCAGATAACCGGAAGTCCAGGATTTTTCATTGATACCATTTTTATAAATTTCATATTTAATAATTAATGAAAACAAATAGTTAATAAATTAATATACCGTAATTGGGGTCATTTTAAAATCCAGCGATCAAGTTTAACACTATGATTTATATACAAGACATCTGGTTGTCTGATCGGATTCCCAGGACAGCCACTCAGTATGGAACAAGTCCATCTTGTCTTCATTAGTTTGCGTAATCAATTAGGTTGGATTAATCGTGGTGCGCATAATGGCCCAAGCATCTATGATTTAAGGCGTACCTTTGTCGTCCGCCGCGTGTTGCTTTGGCCGGCTCAAGGACTGGATGTCGATCAGCAAATGTTGACTTTATCGACGTATGTGGGGTATGCCAATGTAACCAACACGTATTGGTATCTCACCGGTATACCTCAACTCATGACAGGGGCGGCAGAGCGGTTTGAAAGCTTTGCGCAAATGCTGGAGGTGAGTCATGACTGAAATAACTGCACCTCGACCCGTATCATTTGCATTACTGGTACAGCATTTTTTACCGAGTATTTGGTGACTCGGCGTGCGTTGAGTCCTTGTACGATTGTCTCTTACCGAAACACTATGCTGTTGTTTCTGGATTTTGCGCAGCATTGCTTGGATAAAATGCCGACAGCTTTGAACCTAAATGATATTACGCCGGATTTGATCCTGGAATTTCTGGATTATTTAGAATAAGAGCGGCAAAATTCGGTGCGTAGCCGAAACCTGAGATTGACGGCATTGCGTGCATTTCTGAAGTTCGCGGCACGGCGCGAGGTAACGTATTTCTTTGTCATCGAACAATTATGCTTGGCGCGCTACCAGTAATTACTGCTAGCGCGTGGGGTGCAGATCAAAATGAAGGAATTCTATGCATAGTTTGGTTCTATGCATAGTGGCCTAGATCTGTCTGTGGCAGTAATCAGCAATCGACTGATATCGGTTTTATCTTTTACAATTTGGCATCCTTCATAGAAGCCCAAAAGTAGTTGACACTTTTTTTATCACAAAAAATGCTAATAATCTCTGTAGATACGGGTTAGGCGCTAGCCGTAACCCGACACAGATACTTCGATTTGTCGGGTTACGCTGTCGCTAATCCGACCTGCGTGATGTTAATTGCAAAAAGTGTAAACCGAGGAGTGAAGGATCCCTACAATTTGATGGTCATATTAATTTGTAATTACTCAGCGTAATTAACAACCATCCCAAATTCTGATTTTGGTTTG
>JBAXXH010000093.1:0-13484 GCA_037127995.1 Methylococcaceae bacterium
AGCAGAAATAATCATAGTCGTATTCGGATGTGCCCAGTAAATCGACTTGAGGGCTCTGTTCTTTAAGTTGCTTCTTGCGCACAGCAACGAAATGTCGTGCCACTTTCCACGTGCCGCAGCGATAGTCAAACGTACATTGTTCCCAGTCCGGTTGCCCAGCTATGGCAGTCCACTGTTGCCCCGTCAACAGCACGACCAGGTTTTTGAGTTTGACCTTGATCAGATAGCCATGTTTATGGGCGTCCAGCAAGTCCAATAAGGCGCCGACAAAATATCCGCTATCGGCTCGAATAATAAGCCGTGTTTTATTGGGTAAGTGGGCCATTAATTGTTTGACGAATTCAACAACGCCATAACTGGTATAAGCGGTCCCCGTTCTAAACCAGGCCTGCAGAATCTCTTTGCTTTCTACGCAAAAAGCCAATTGGGGATGATAGGAAAGTGCGCCTTTCTTCTTGGGGTTGAAGCCTTTAGCGGCTCCCTCTTGGGTGCCGCACACCGGATCAACGGTAGAATCAATATCGATCCATTGCACCGGATTGAGTCCAACTTTAGACACGCCTGCACGGTTAGCCTTGCGCCAAATTTGAGCGCGTAATCTATGAGTGACGCTTTCAAGTTGGCTGATCTGTTTTTCGGTGACTTCTTTAAAGATCCGACTTATCGTTGTTTCAACAGGTATTTTTAGCCAACCGGCAACCTTACGCAAAACGCCATCTGACCAAACACCGCAGAGCTTTGCAATGGAGGTGGCACCACCTATCATACCCACGACTACCAGTAACATCGAACCCGTCAATTGGTACTCGGCATTATCCCCGCGTTGATGCGGAACCGTCTGGTTGATCGTGTGTTCAAAGCCGATGCGATCCAAGAATTTTACTACGGGTATAAGACCTGCCTGGCTGGTCAGCCCTGATGCTGTTGCTGACATTTTAACTTTGCCTGCCTGCTTACGAGCGGGGGTGGCTTTTTTCTGTTTTTTTGATGACTTTGCTTTCATTAAAATAATGACCTGTAAGATTACCTAGTATCTATATTATACCATTGATTTATAACGATTATTTAATAATATAAGGTGTTGGCTTGCAGGATTTAGGTGCTAATTAAAACCGCTTCAGTCTCTTGAGTCAGAGAGGCAAGATAACCGGTTGCCGGAGCGAATGCCGATGCCCGCAATTGTTCCGGGTTGTCTAAAAGCAGTTGCCAATACCGCTCAGACTGCACACCAACTGCTGTCACATAACGAGTCAATGGCTCAATAGTCGCCAAGGCTACTTGATCGGGATTATCCCAAAAAGCCTGTAAATATTGACCGGTTGCCTCCTTGCCAGAATTCACCTTGACTTGCCAGTTTTGGTAAACCGACAACGCCGATGCTTGAACCTCAACATATAAAGTATTGCCGGCATAAGCGGTTTGTTCGTACAAGGCGGTAAGTGTTTCAACAGGGTGCTCGTAAACCTGTTTGGCTGCGGTTGCTACCCTACTGTGAACATCAATCAAGTTGTTATGGATAGCTTGATATAAGGCATTAACCTTAAAACTGACTTGGTTATAGAGTTGTGCTGTCGGCAAAATTAATTTGTTTTCAAGGTCAATCTGGCGAGTAGTAAAAAAATCTGGTTGATTAAACATAAGTCATGTTCCTAAAGTTAAGAAAATCTATATACAAAACGCTAGGTAATCCGCTGTGATTCTAGCTTGACTGACAAAAATTAAACATACAACAAGTTGTCGCAAAAAATAAAAGAGGAGCGAATAACTTATATGCAAAAAAAATGCGACCAATTTACATTGGTCGCATAAAAACCCTTAAACCCTTTAGGAGGTCAAATATATCAAGAGTTGCGGCGATTCTAGCTGGTTATTTTCATTTATAAAATATGGCATATTGTCGCGCGTCAAGTTGTCGCAGTCATTGGGTCGTGTGGTCTTCGTGCCTACGATTATTCCGTGCCAATCAGATTTCTATGAGCCTTGTGTTTAATAACTAGACAGTTTGTTGTTTAATTGAACAGATTGTTTTGTAAATAGACAGTTTCTAAAATGTTTATAATTCCTATGATTATTCGCAACTATTTGTTATTTATAGGCTTTCAATTTTAATAAGTTTTGGCATAGTGCTTGCTTTAGGTATTGCAGGTCATGCGTTCAGTCTGGGTAACCCGCATTAAGACGTGATATGTTTCCTTGAAATGCATAGTAACGATGGCCTTTTCTTAAATGATTAAATAAACAGGAGTAGTCACATGGCTATAAGTTCAGCAACAAAAGCAGCGACGGATGCGCTTGCAGTTAATCGTGCACCCGTTAGTGTGGGCGCACAAGAAGTTCATAAATGGATGCAAAGCTTCACATGGGATTTTGATAAGAATCGGACTAAATATTCGACCAAATACAAAATGGCTAATGATACTAAAGAGCAATTCAAGCTCATCGCTAAAGAATATGCGCGAATGGAATCGGTGAAAGACGAGCGTCAATTTGGTAGTTTGCAAGATGTATTGACGCGTGTAGATGCTGCTAACCGCGTACATCCAAAATGGAATGAGTCCATGAAAGTTATTTCCAACTTTTTGGAAGTGGGTGAATACAACGCGATTGCCGCAACCGGTATGCTGTGGGATTCTGCTTCTGCACCTGAACAAAAAAATGGTTACTTGGGCCAGGTGATGGATGAAATTCGTCATACCAATCAATGCGCCTATATTAACTACTACTTTGCCAAGCAAGGTCAAGATGCCGCCGGTCATAATGATGCCCGTCGTACGCGTGCTATCGGGCCCTTGTGGAAAGGTATGAAACGCGTATTCGCGGATGGCTTTATTTCCGGTGATGCGGTTGAGTGTTCCATTAACTTGCAGTTAGTGGGTGAAGCTTGCTTTACCAATCCATTAATCGTTGCGGTGACTGAATGGGCATCAGCAAACGGCGATGAAATGACCCCAACTGTATTCTTGTCAATTGAAACTGACGAATTACGTCACATGGCAAATGGTTATCAAACAATCGTATCGATTGCTAATGACGAAGCGGCTTCAAAATACTTGAACACCGATTTGAACAATGCTTTCTGGACACAACAAAAATACTTCACGCCTGTACTGGGTATGATGTTTGAGTACGGTAGTCATTTTAAAGTCGAGCCTTGGGTTAAAACCTGGAACCGTTGGGTATATGAAGATTGGGGCGGTATCTGGATTGGTCGCTTAGGCAAATATGGCGTTGAATCACCCGCCAGCTTACGCGATGCCAAAAAAGATGCTTACTGGGCGCATCACGATTTATTCTTGATTGCTTACGCCATGTGGCCAACCGGCTTTTTCCGTGTGTCTTTGCCGACGGCTGAAGAAGCGGAATGGTACGAAGCCAACTACCCCGGTTGGTATGAAATGTACGGCAAGGTTTATGACGAATGGCGTGCCCGTGGCTGTGAAGACCCAAACAGCGGCTTCTTGCCACTGCAATGGTTTGCTGAAAACAACCATCCAATCTATATAGACCGCGTCTCACAAGTGCCCTTTTGCCCAAGCTATTGCAAAGGTGCCAGCACGCTGCGTGTCCTTGAATCGAATGGTAAAAAACATTCGTTCAGTGATCCATGGGGTGAACGTATGTGGCTGTCTGAGCCGGAACGTTATGAGTGCCAAAATATCTATGAACAATATGAAGGTCGCGAGTTATCAGAAGTGATTGCTGAAGGCCATGGCGTTCGTAGTGACGGCTTTACTTTAATTAGTCAGCCACATACCAACAAAGACGGCAAGCTATGGACTTTAGATGATATCAAAAAGATCGGCTGCGTATTTACTGATCCTTTGAAAGCATTGTAAGCATTATTTTACGGGGTGTTGTTAGCGTTGACATGGTTTTTTAAAGTTGTGGACTTACTATTCAAAAACAACAGGCCATGGCCTGTTAACATCACTGCCTACCATTATTGTAAAGGAATTAAATTATGTCAATTGAAGTATCCGGCGGTAAACGCGGCCTGACAGATCCTGTTATTGCCGCGCAAATTTTAGCGGCAATCCCTGACAAGCCATTAGAAACACAACGTAAAATGAATTACTTTGTTACGCCGCGCGGTCGCCGGCTAAACGAGTATGAAGTGTTATGTTGTTACACGCAACCGACACCCGACTGGATTGCCGGTGGTTTGGATTGGGGTGACTGGACGCAAAAATTCCACGGTGGTCGCCCGTCATGGAGTAACGAATCAACTGAAATGCGTACGACTGACTGGCACAAGCATCGTGATCCGGCTTTTCGCTGGCATTACCTGTATGTGAAAGATAAAGCGGAAGAATGGCGCTATACCGACCGTTTTCTGAAAGCTTATTCTGCCGATGGTCATGTGCGTTCAATTGATCCGGTTTGGCGCGATGAAGTGCTGGGTGATTATTTGGGTGCTTTTGGCTTTAGTGAGTATGGTTTATTCAATTCGCATTCATCGGTAACCCGTGATTGCTTGGGTGATACCATCCGCATGAGTACCGCCATGATCGGCCTGGATAAAGTTGATAATGCACAAATGATTCAGGCAGAAAGAACTTTTCTGTCCAAAATTGTACCCGGATTTAACGAGTCCACTGACATTCCCAAAGCAGAATGGACTAAAGGCCAAATCTACAAGGGCGCAAGAGAAACGGTTGAAGATATTTGGCAAGCCACTTATGACTGGAACGAGATTTTGTTCTCGGGTCACATGATTTACGATCCGTTGTTCGGTCAGTTTGTACGGCGGGAATTCTTTTTAAGATTGTCGGCTTATTACGGCGATAACTTAACGCCGTTCTTTATCAATCAAATGCAGTTATATCATTCACAAACCAAAGGCATTACTACGGACATGTTCCACACCTGTCTCAGTGCCGATCCTGAATTTGGTGAATACAACGATCGTTTGATGCGTGCCTGGAGCGATAAATGGTTGCCTAGAACAGTCAACGCGCTGAAAGATTTTATGGGTATTTTTGCGAAAATTCCTGAAATTAAAGGCGTCACCAGCAAAGATGCGATTCAAGCGGCCTTAGAGCGGGTTTTTGAAGACTGGGAACGGGATTACGCGGTGCCAATCGGCTACAAAGTCGATACAGCCGCACACATTAAAACCATATTAACCGGTCTTAAATAAGGAATTATTATGTCTACCAATGCCAATTCATACGGCGCAGGTATCATGGCAAAAACAGGCAAAGCCTTTGCTGATGAATACTTCGCCGAAGAAAATCAAGTTTGTAAAGAAACCAACGATGTCGTTTTAGTTCTGAAAAAATCAGATGAAATGAACACGGTCGTTCAAGAAATTTTGCTGGGTGATCATAAAGATGACAACCCCACACTGGTCGTAGAAGATCGTGCCGGTTACTGGTGGCTGAAAGCGACCGGTAAAATTGAAGTCGATTGTCGTGAAGTCTCTGAACTGCTGGGTAAACACTTTAGCGTTTATGATTTTTTAGTGGATGTTTCTTCAACCATTGGTCGCGCTTATACCTTGGATGAGACCTTTACCATCACATCAGAATTGATGGGGCTTGATGTCAAACTGAAAGATCTTGAAACCGTATAGGAGATAATAATGGCTAACATTCATGACAACCCAACACGTGATGCCTGGGTAAAACAAATCGCCGGATTGAAAACCATGGCCAACGGCCATGCGTTTTTAATCGCTTTTCGTGCCAAACACATTAATCCGTTTAAAACTGATTTTTCACTGGAACTGGATGGCCTGTGGATTGAAAGCAAAATTGAAGAAAAAGTCGCTTTATTAAAGCATGCAGAACTCAATGATGTAGAGTTTTTTAATAATATCATCAGTGGTGAAAATGCCCAGAAAGTGGCTGACGGAGTCGTCGCCACAATGAATGCTTGTTCCGATATGTACGAAGCTGAAAAAATCCATATTAATTTTAGACAGGCTAACAAGCCACCTGTCATGCCGGTTAATGTCTTCATGGACACTGATCGTCTGTTAGGTACCAAGTTAATGGAACTTAGAAACGTTGATTACTATGCCTTGTCTTTGGAAGACTTGCGTAAAGTGCGTGGCGTCAAAGTCATCGCTTTACAATCGTAACTTGACTGATAATTAAAACTCGCCCCGAGTTTCAATTAGGGTGTCGATGTAGCGCCTGATGGTGCTGCATCGGCATTTTTAAAATCTATAAACAACACGGTAAACCATGTTAGAAGCACCAGACATTTTATCTACTTCACAAGATCAGAAAACGGCTAATCCTAATACTGCTCTCACTGTACTTTATGACAGCCATCCCTACACTGCCTATGCAGAAGATCTGGAATTTATGTGGCGGTGGACTATTTATCGCGACCACGCACTGGTTCAGGAGGGGTGTTCGTTAACATTGGATGCATCAAAACATTCGATAAAACATGTCATGGCTTTTTTCAACATGAAAAGCCCAAACTCCCAGACAGAAGAGGCACTGTAGTTTATGGCAAGTACACATCAGGTAACGATTGTTACCCAAGACGATGAAACCGTCACCTTTGAATGCCGTTCAGATGAAGACGTCATCAGCGCCGGATTGCGGCAAGATATTTATTTAATGGCTTCCTGCCGCGAAGGTGGCTGTGCCACTTGCAAAGGCTTTTGCACGGAGGGTGATTACGTGTTGGGTAAATTTAGCACCCAAGCACTGCCTTCAGAAGAAGAAGAAGCGGGAGAAGTGTTGCTATGTCGCTGTTATCCGACTACCGACATTGAAGTTGAAGTACCCTACACTTACGACCGTATATCATTTTCCCCGGAAGGCTTGTCTTTTGAAGCGGAAGTGACTGAATTGGCGCAAATATCCAGTAACGTTATGCGGTTACTCGTATGTCGAACCGGTGATGATAAACAAGTTAAATTTGATTCGGGACAATTTTTTGACCTGGAAATCCCGGGTACAACGACTACCCGGTCTTATTCACCGGCAAACACAAGCAACAAACAAGGTAATCTTGAATTTTTGATTCGGATAGTTGATAGCGGCAAGTTTTCAACCTATATGAAAGACGATGCCAAAATTGGACAAAAAATACAGGTTAAAGGCCCGTCAGGTATTTTTGGCTTAAAAGAAAACGGCTTTACACCTCGCTATTTTATTGCAGGCGGCACCGGTTTAGCCCCCATATTATCGATGGTCAGACGTATGCACGAATGGCAAGAGCCACAAAAATGCGTCATTTATTTTGGTGTTAATACTGAAGCAGAAATTTTTCATCTGGACGAACTTGATCAGTTAGCGGCTGAAATGCCAACGCTGGAACTGAGAAATTGCGTATGGAAATGTTCAGATGATTGGCATTGTGAAAAAGGCAGTGTCGTCGATATTTTACGTCGCGATTTGCAATTAACAGGCGTCAAGCCGGATATTTATTTATGCGGCCCTCCGGGTATGGTGGATGCCACCTTCGCGGTCTGCGAAGATCAAGGCATTCCCAAAGAACGTATTTATCTGGAAAAATTCTTGTCCAGCGGCTCTTAAAAACACCTTAATAGAAGAGACCCATCAGGCCGTACGGTCTCTTATGGCGGCTCCAACAAAGCGCCTGTTACAGAATTAAAAAAACAATAAATCATCATAAAAGAGGAGCACATAATGTCACTTAATTGTTTAGTATACGTAAGCCTGGCCAACCAAGAGATGTCTGATAAACATCTACAGGATCTGCTCAAGAAAGCCAGAGAAAAAAATGACGCGTTAAGTATCACCGGAATGTTGCTTTTTCGTGATGGTTTTTTTATGCAAGCACTTGAAGGCGAACAAAAAGACCTTGAAGAGCTGTTTACTACCATTACCAATGATCGTCGACATCGCGATGTGTTGCAGATTTATAAAAAGCCAATTTCGCAAAGAAGCTTTCCCGACTGGAAGATGGGCTTTAATAAAATTGACGATAAAAGCGTAGCCGCCATTGATGGCTTCACGGATTTTTTAAAGAATCCGACCCCCGATTTTTTTATGCACCGTGCCAGTGAAGCAGAGGCGCTACTCGATCAATTTAAGCACCAACTTTTCTTTTGAGTGTCGGCAAGACCGTTAACCGCAACGTTATTTGAGGTGGGTATGAGACCTGATGATGTTGATTTTCTTGGCGAAATGGTGGTTCATCTGGATGTGACTATTAGAAGATTAGTGATAGAAGAACGTGAGCTAATGGTTAAATTAGGCGCTGCCAGAGTTGAAGAATTAAAAGAATTCTGGAATCAGGAATTAACCAGCGAAGAGGATACTGAATTTAAGAGAACCCTGGATTATTGGGAAAAAATCTTGATTCGTACTTGGGCACATTTAAGTCGATCCCGTAAATCCCGTGCGCAAGTAGGACAGACATTCATGAAATTGAATTCAAAACTTTAACCGATTGAGACAGCATAGCCATGAGTAAACAGATTATTTACAACCCTGAAGCACGCTTAAAAATGATGGCAGGGATAGATAGAGTCGCACGCGCCGTGATTGTAACGATGGGCAGTAATGGCCCGGCCGTGATGATTCAGCATCGCACTGACGGCATTTTGCCCATTTTTACCCGAGACGGTGTGACGGTAGCCAGATCGATCAATTTTGATGACAGAATTACCGATTTGGGCGGACGGATGCTGCGTGACGTTGCCGGTGCCGTTTCACGACAAGTCGGGGACGGAACAACCACTTCGATTGTATTGGCACAAAAACTGGCGCAAGACTGTTTAAAAAGCGTTGCAGCGGGCTTTCACCCTTTACAGTTAAAAAAAGGCCTGGATATTGGCTTGGCTTTAGTCGAAAAAAATCTGGCAGAAAAGGCCTTTACCGAGGTTAGTGCGGACTGGATAGAAAAAATTTCTGCGGTGGCTACTAAAGATGAGCCGGGAGTTGGCAGAATGCTGGCTGAAGCCCTGGATAAATTAGGTGTGCAAGGTACATTAACCTTTCAAATGGGCAATAGCCGACAAGACGAATTGGAGATTGTTGACGGCGCACAATATCCGCAAGGCTTTATATCGCCTTATTTTATGACCGATAAAACCCGTGAAGAAGCGGTGCTGGAAAATCCTTATATTCTGCTTTACGATCGTGACATTGATGACATGATGGACTTGGTGCCGCTTTTGGAAGCGGTCAAAGCACAAGGGCGGTCACTGCTGATTATCGCTGAAAATGTCATTGATAAAGCGTTAACCGGTTTATTACTGAATCATGTGCGTGGAATTTTTAAGGTTGTGGTGGTCAAGCCTCCCGGTTTTGGTGATAAACGTCTTAATCGTTTTAAAGATTTAGCCCTGTTAACCGGTGGCCAGGCCATTCTTGACGACTACAGCTCTCCCAAGCTTGAGGACGTCAACTTGGATCAGTTGGGGCAAGCAACGCGCGTGGTAGTTACCGCGAGTTCAACAACCATTATCGGTGCGGCAGGTGACCCGGCTGCCATCGACGTACGCACGGAAACATTACGCCGGGAAGCGGCAATTATTTTAGCCAAAAAACCCGGACAAGGCTCGGCAACCGGTAATAAACACGATTTTGAAGAGCTGGAAGATCGCATTGCCTTCTTGAAGGGTAGAGCCGGTGTATTTAGTGTCGGCGGAATGGCTGATTTTGAAATAAAAGAACGTCTGGTGCGTATAGAAAATGCTTATATGTCTGCTAAAGCGGCGCTTGAAGAAGGTGTTTTACCCGGTGGCGGCGTGGCTTTATTTCGTTGTATCAAAGCGCTTGATAGCGTCATTGCCGAAAATGCAGAGCAACAGCAGGGTATCAGTATTTTGCAGGCGGCATTAAGTGCTCCCTTGCAAAAAATAACCCAAAATGCGGGGTTTAACAGTGAAGAAGTGATTGCCCGCTTAAATGCGCAAGATGACGACAGTTTTACACTGGATACCCGACATCATCTGTACGGTAACTTTCTGGAGATTGGCATTATTGATCCGGTTAAAGTTATGCGTCTGGCATTACGCAATGCTGTCAGTGTGGTAAGTACCATGATGACTACAGAAACCATTGTTATGGAGGTGCCTGATAATTCAATTATGGATGGTTACTCACCGGAATGGGCCGCAGCAACTCGTGAGGACCCGAGAGCATAAAAGTAGGCAGTATTGCGCTGGGTTGGGCTGTCAATGATGGCAAATCGATGCGTACAAGGGTACTTATTTTTGCTTATTTATTTTTATTTTAAGAATGTACCGAGTCATAGCGAGCTGTAATCGTTCGTGGTTGCCTATTGCCAGAGTATCGCATCAGGCAAAAGTTTGCTTCGTTATTATTCAGTCTGTTCTGCACACCCTATTCATTTATAACCCCTTTTAAATGATTGTAGTTGTTTTTTTGTTTTATTTGTTTAGCCTTCCCTACCTGCATCTAAAATAGGTGCCTCCGTTATTTGTTAATAACGTTAAGGCAATGCGTCATTATGACGCATTGCCTATTTTTTTAATTTTGTTATCTTGAGTGCGCGTTATCGTAGTTATGACAAATTCATTAAACTTAAATAACCTTAATGTTTTTCGCTATTACTATCTTTAAGCATTACCCTCATGAGACAACAATGACCATTGATTACAAGATCCCTAATAAAGTAAGAATAATTCAAGAAGCATTATTAGTCCGCCATACCGTAGAGTTTGAAGTAGATCGGCCTGCACAGGCCTGGCAATGGATGAATCAAACGCGTTCAATTCCGGATCAAGGCGAGTGGGTAAGGCTGGAAGTGACTGAATCATGGCAGCGTTGCCTGGACGATTATCAGTTGCCACTGGGTAATTATGCTAATTTGGAAAAGTTTCCGGTTATTAATCATGCTGTTAATAGCGATCATCAGCTAAAGCATATAGAACAATTAATCAAACAGTTAAGCCATAACTTTACGGTGTTTCTTAAAGAAGCGGGCGTTATGATGGTACTGACTACAGCCGATGGAAGGCTTTTGTACACTTCAGGTGAAAGCCGTCAACTCAATGCTTTTATGACCGGAATGTATGAGCCAGGTACACACTGGCATGAGCCGGTTTTAGGTAATAACGGTATTGGTACGGCAATCCTGCTTAAAAAACCGATTGCCTTTCAGGGTATGGAGCATTTTTTAAGTGTATTGCACCCTTACACTACGGTTGGTTATCCTTTGCTGGATGATGCCGGCAACTTGCTCGCAGTAATAGGTTTGGTCAGCAATCATCACGAATGCATGAATTCGCTGTTTGCGTTTCTTCATTTGATTTGTGTATTGGTTAATACCGATCTGCCTTTAGCTCAAAATAAAAACGCTCAAGAGCGAGTGTTGGAAAAGTTTCATTTTAAACCGGCATTAAATCAGGCAGATTGGCAAAGCGAATCCAGTATTTCAGAATCCCTCGCATTACTTATTCAAAAAGCTGTAAAACTACAAACGCATAAAATACCTATCTTGATAACGGGTGAGTCAGGCGTTGGTAAAGATCATTTTGTTAATTTACTTAAGCAGGCCGGCCCCAGAAAGGATCAACCCTTTATTGCCATTAATTGTGCATCCATACCGCGTGATTTAATAGAAAGTGAATTATTTGGCTATGAAGCCGGCAGTTTTACCGGAGCAAGAAGTAACGGCAAGCCGGGTAAATTCAAATTGGCTGATAAAGGCATTTTATTTCTGGATGAAATAGGCGATATGAGCTTTGATTTGCAGTCCACCTTACTTCGGGTCTTGGAAACCTCCGAGTTTACGCCGGTAGGTGGTTGTTCGCCCATTCGTGTTGATGTGCAAGTGGTCGCGGCAACCAATGTTCAATTAATTGAAGCCGTTGAAGCGGGGCGTTTTCGACGCGATCTTTATTATCGGCTCAATGGCGCACAAATCCATCTTCCGCCATTGCGTGAGCGGCCTGATAAAAAAACAATCATTCATCACATTTTGCAACGTGAATTGAAAGCGGTCTCTGTCACAGAAACCTATGAGATTTGCCCGGACGTTATCAGCTTGATTGAAAGGCATCCCTGGCCTGGCAATATTCGCCAATTGATTAATGTGATTAGATCCACCCTTTATAGCGCGAGTAGTGCTTTTATAAGTATCCAGGATTTGCCGCTGGATTTTATGGCTGAACTCCGGTTGATTGAAGGCGATTGGCAGTCCGCTGACAGCATTCAATCAATAACGGCAATACCGTTAGCGCCTGACGAGTCCATTAAGAGCTTATCAAATTGGGAGCTACACGGTATAAAAACAGCATTAAAAGAATCTGACGGTAATATTACTTTGGCGGCAAAAAGATTAGGTATAACCCGGTCGACGCTGTATAAAAAACTGGATTATTTCAGGTTGGATAAAATGGGTGAAGGACTATTGGCATAGATAAATTGCGGCTACCGTATTTTATTTTTTGCGGGGCGAGTTAGTGTTCTTTCGAGGTTTATCCGGGTTTCTGAAATTAACATCGTGTCTTTGTTCGGTTAATCTAAATGTTACGCCCCTGTTTTTAACAGGCAAAGGGGCTCTTTCAATACAGGGAAGCATAAGACCTTTCAATGCAAGTCTTGCCTAACACAAACGTCCCTGACCGCAGGGACGTTGTTCCAAGGCACCCATTTGGCGCTGAGCATTTGGTTCTTGGCAAAAGCTAATGCAATCAATGGTCGAACGTGATGCGCACTACACACTACACACTTTGTGGCGCTGTCCAGGTGGACGATGCTTATCTAGTGTCTGAGCGAAAATGCTGTAGACCATACAAATAGGGTCTTACAGACAAAATAATGAATCGAAGATTTACAAAAACTAGAAGAAATGATGAGGTTTCGATAACGCTAACCCTGTAACGTGCCGCCAAACATCACTTTTTCGTAAAATGACAAAGCAGGATAAAAAATCTTCGCGCTCAATAAATAGCTGAATCCCTTGTGTGTCGTGGCTTGTGGCTTTTCCGTTCAGACACTATCTAGGTGGAGAATTGGCTGGAGGCAAAAGCGGACGGGGCTCCGAGAATAAAGCTCCTTTTGCGGCGGCCATCTCTCTCAGTGCCGAAGGGCGTCCACTGTATATTAAAATGGCTCCGGTTCCAGGTTTTACTCGCAAAGCGATTGTCGTCTGGGCTAAAGATGATCTAAGTCCTGGTTGTGTCGCCACTTCCGATGGTTTGGCCTGCTTTACCGTAGTGATCAATGCTGGCCGCCAACACAGGCCTGTCATCGCGGGTGGGCGTAAGCCCAAAGATTTACCGGAATTTAGCTGGATCAATACGATATTAGGTAACCTAAAAACAAGTCTGGGGGGGCATACCATGCATTCAACTTTGCTAAATACGGTATTCGTTACCTGGGAGCCTTTGTATTTCGCTTCAACCGTCGAATTCATCTTGAAACACTCCCCTTGCGACTCTTAGTCTCAGCAATCAGCTGCGGATCCCGTTCTGCGTCTTGGTTACGTCAAACTGAAGAATCTTTCTAATCAGGTTGTATTTTAAAACCAACTTATGTTAGCTCCAATTAACATAAAGTTAGCAGTCGCGATTAACA
>JBAXXH010000094.1:0-13344 GCA_037127995.1 Methylococcaceae bacterium
TTTGATCAAGCGTCAGCACTTTTATTTTCCATGCACGCAAGCCTAATGTTTGTCCACCGTGCGTCCAAAACCAGCCATAAAAAAAGAAGCTGATAATGACCAGATAAATACGGTAAATTATTAATTGTTGGTCGCTAACCGCTGCCCCTGTCGTGAAGGGAAGTAACAGGGCTGTTGCGACAAATAAAACGGCAACAAGGAGAAAAATATCGTAAAGTTGTGCCGCTAAACGACGAAAAAAACCAGGCGCAGACAGCAAGTCTCGCCCCGGTTTTAACGGCTTTTTTACTTTCGAAGACAATTAATCTTTAAATAAGGTTAGTTTTTGGCCAAAATACATGCACATCGCCATCAGTGCGCCCAGCATGATTAAGGAAAACAAGAAAGGCGGCCGATGGAACAGAAGAATACCGAAATCTGTTACAAAAATGCTGGTTAGTATAGGATGGTCAATGAAGCCATTAAGAATCTTTTTGAACATAACAATCCCGTCAATTACGCAAATGTTTGGTGCGAATGTTTAAAAAATGGTTGCCTGATCTTTAAATGAATAATAAGAGCTTGTAAAAATCAGTGTGATGATTTTACTATAATCAAAAGGCTAATGTAAAAAAAAGAAGATTGATTGTAATATAGAATGCTTCAAATGATATGATTGCCACAAATAAAATAACAAACAGGGTTAAAGGCCATTTTAAAATTCTTCAAAAAATTGATTAATTCAGCCAGAAGTGAAGCTGAGCCAGTCGTGCCGCAAGTCAGGATATATTCGCGCCCGGAACATAATATTTCACGTGCCCAGATCAGTGAAAGTGCGCTGAAGGTTCTCTATAAACTGCAAAAGGAAGGCTACAGCGCCTACCTGGTGGGCGGTTGTGTGCGGGATTTATTGCTGGGGCGGGAGCCCAAGGATTTTGATGTGGTCACCAATGCCGATCCTGAGCAAGTCAGAAAAGTGTTCCGCAATTGTCGCTTGATTGGTCGCCGGTTTCGTTTGGCACATGTACATTTTGGCAGGGAAGTGATTGAGGTTGCGACTTTTAGAGGCGCAGGAGAAGAGCAAAATGACAAGCAGGTACTCAATAAAGAAGGGCGCTTGTTGCGGGATAATGTCTACGGAACCATTGAAGAAGATGTTTGGCGCCGCGATTTTACGGTAAACGCCCTCTACTATAATATTAAAGACTTTTCGGTGGTGGATTTTGTGGGCGGTATGGCTGATCATAAAGCCGCAGAATTAAAGCTGATAGGTGATCCTGATACGCGTTTTCGTGAAGATCCCGTGCGTATGCTCCGTGCCGTGCGTTTTGCCGTTAAGCTGGGCTTTAAATTGCATCCCGAGTGTGAAAAATCCATGCACAAGGTTGCCGAATTGTTATCCAGCATACCTTCTGCTCGGCTTTATGATGAAACGCTAAAATTATTCATGTCCGGGTACGCACTGCAAACGTTTGAAATGTTAAGGCATTATGGACTTTTTCAAGTGTTGTTTCCAGCGACAGAAAACTGTTTGTCGATAGAAGAAAACGGCTTTCCACGCTTGCTGCTGATTAAAGCGCTTGAGAATTCCGATAACAGAATAGCGGAAGGTAAAACGGTTACCGCCTATTTTTTGTTTGCCGCTTTTTTGTGGGAACCCGTGCAGATGCGGGTCAAAGAAAAGATGGCAAAAGGCTTGATTGAATTTATGGCTTATCAGGAAGCCGCCAATGAAGTGATTGCCATGCAGGTTAAAAGTACTGCGCTGCCTCGCCACATCACCATGGCTATGCGCGAAGTCTGGAGTTTACAGCCCAAGTTTAACGCACGCGTAGGCTCAAAACCCAGCCGATTGATTACTCATCCCCGCTTTAGGGCGGGTTATGATTTTCTTTTGTTGCGTGCAGAGACCGGCGGAGCAGATCCAGAGTTGGCGCAATGGTGGAGTAAATATCAGGCCGCCAATGAAAACGAACAAAGAAAAATGACCCAACCTCCGCGTAAAGGGCAAGCAAGTAAAACAAGACGAAGACGGCCGCCTCGGGAAAATGGCAAAGACAACTCCAACGGGAAAGAAGTGTAGGTTGCAGGCGAAGGTGATGGTTTTTTATTATGCGTTTTTACCTTGCACCTATTGGATTGACTATGAAATACACAGCTAGTGTGTCAACGATTGCTTATATCGGCTTGGGCAGCAACCTTGAACAACCCGTTGCACAAATTACCTTGGCGCGTATTGCAATCGCGTCAATAACGGGCGTGCAAGAATTGGCATTTTCCAGTTTGTATCATAGCTTGCCTATGGGGCCGCAGGATCAACCGGATTATGTCAATGCGGTTATGGGCGTCAAAACCGACTTATTGCCGATGGCACTGTTGCGTAGTCTGCAAGCCATCGAAAATGACCAGGGGCGGCAAAGAATAGGCGAGCGCTGGGGCGCAAGAACATTGGATTTGGATGTTTTGATTTATGGCGAACAAGAAATTGATGTGCCTGATTTGACAGTCCCCCACAAAGGCTTGGAAGAGCGCTCTTTTGTTCTGTACCCTTTGTTTGAAATTGCTCCCCAAATAATAGTGCCGGGTAAAGGTTCCATTACCGATTTGATTGCCAAATGTCCCTTGTCAGGACTGAGACGGATGGATTGACATGTATTACACGGTTCATGACTCCACAGTAAAACCGTTAATGGTCAATGACTTGGCGGCCATGAAGCAGCGGGGCGAAAAAATTACCTGTTTAACGGCTTACGATGCCAGCTTTAGCGCATTGATCGACAAAGTGGGTGTCGATATGATGTTGGTCGGTGATTCACTGGGCATGGTTGTGCAGGGACAGGCGACAACGCTTCCGGTCACTATAACGGACATGGTTTATCACACGCGGTGCGTTAGCCATGCCAGGCGCAGGGCATTTGTCATTGCTGATTTGCCTTTTATGAGTTATGCCACACCGATTGTTGCTGCCCAAAATGCCGCCCTGTTAATGCAGGCAGGCGGCGCACAAATGGTCAAATTGGAAGGACTCCGCGTTGACGTAGTCAGTTTTTTGGTTGATCAGGGCATTCCGGTTTGTGGACATTTAGGGCTGTTGCCGCAATCGATCAATCAATTGGGCAGTTATAAGGTTCAGGGCAAGGAGCCTGCCGCCGCCGAAAAAATACTTGCCGATGCTCGTCAACTGCAAGAGGCGGGAGCCGGCTTGTTGGTATTAGAGTGCGTACCTGCGATACTTGCCAAAGAAATAAGCGCCCGGCTTAGTATCCCTGTTATTGGTATTGGTGCGGGTGTTGATTGCGACGGACAAGTGCTGGTACTTTATGACATGCTTGATATTGGCATCATTAAGCGCCCCCGCTTTTCCAAAAACTTCATGCCGGGTGCGGCGAGTATCGAAGCCGCTATTAATGCCTATCATCAGGCTGTAAAACAGTCGCAATTTCCAACCGCAGAACATGGTTTCTAAGTCTAATGCACATCGTTAACACAGTTTTTGACTTGCGTGAGGCCATTAAAATATGGCGTTCAAACGGTGAAAGTGTTGCTTTTGTCCCGACCATGGGTAATTTGCACGCAGGACATCTCCATCTGGTCAACAGGGCTAAAAAATCAGCTGATCGTGTTGTTGTCAGTATTTTTGTTAATCCGACACAATTTGGAGTAGGAGAAGATTTTGAAACGTATCCGCGCACTGAACGTGATGATCGGGAAAAGTTGGAAGTCGAGGGCGCAGACTTACTATTTTTACCGGCGGTTGCCGATATTTATTCCCCTGATGCCAAAACAACAGTCACGGTAACCGGGCTTTCAGAGCGTTATTGCGGCGCTTCCAGACCCGGGCATTTTAGTGGTGTTGCTACCGTTGTCTGTAAATTGTTTAATATCGTGCAGCCCAATGTGGCTTTGTTCGGTCTTAAAGATTTTCAACAATTGACTATAATAAAAACGATGGTTCGGGATTTAAATATCCCCGTTGAAATAATAGGTATCGATACAGTTAGAGAGTCTGACGGCTTGGCACTGAGTTCCAGAAATAACTATTTGACGACTACTGAAAAAAAAGTTGCTCCCAAGCTTTATCAGGCTTTATGTATCGCGCGTGACGCTATTTGGGCCGGCAATCAGGCTTATGCTGATATAGAACAGCAGGCACTCCGGTTTTTACAGCAAGCAGGCTTTCAGACGGATTATTTTTCTGTATGCCGTAGTCATGATTTAGAAAAGGCTGGACTCGATGATGTTGATTTGGTTTTATTGGCGGCAGCAAAACTGGGCAAAACAAGGTTAATTGATAATATTTATTTTTCCAGATAATTAATTTAAGGTAACCATTATGACGTTAACAATGCAAGAAATACAGTGCTTGCACTGCCTGTTTGTTCAAACCATTGTTAATGGTGACTATCTAAAAAGTTGATGGACTGTTGCAATTAATGGATAATGTCTGGTTTTTAAACGTATTTATAGTGTTTTATTATGCAAATTACGATGCTTAAAGCAAAGTTACACCGAGCTACAGTGACTCGTTCAGAGTTGGGTTATGAGGGGTCTTGCGCAATTGACGGCACTATTCTTGACCTCTCAGGTATCAGAGAATACGAGCAGATTCAGATTTATAATATCAATAATGGAGCGCGTTTTACCACGTATGCCATTCGTGCAGAAAATGGTTCCGGCGTGTTTTCGGTTAATGGTGCTGCTGCCCGCTTAGCCTGTCCTGGTGACCTGATTATTGTTTGCGCTTACACGATATTGGATCAACAAGAATCTGAAAAGCATAAGCCGACTCTGATTTATTTTAACGAAAAAAACGAAGTCTTGCGCTCTGCCTCATCAATACCTGTGCAGGCCGCCGGATAGTGTTTTAGAAAAATTTAATAAAGTAAAAAACCCGCAAGCCAAACGGCTTGGCGGGTTTTTTATTAGCCCATGAATAGCCATAGAGTTTGTTTAACCATTGGAAAATAAACGATGATTGGCGAGAAAGATTAATGCTTGGAAATATATAACTGCTCAGTCCCTCACTTTGAAAAAGAGGGGGTAGGGGCAAGCTCCTCCGAGAGTGTGTTGATTTTTAATTGGAGCTGGCCGCCAGTTCACGACCCAAATGAGACATTGGGGTATGGATTTAGGCTTCCCTATACCTGCCATTCGCGAAGTTTAGCAAACGGCAATAAGCAGGCAGCCAAAACATTAGACAGTCCGTATCGAAATGTCTAATGTTGCGGGGAGTCGCTATTTTTGAGTAAAGATTTTCCTTGCTCCCAGCGTGGAAATCCTCAAAAATACCGCGACCAATTAGATTGCTACGCAAGCCCCAGCCGTCCTGGTCACTCGCTCACCACCCAACAAGGGGTGGTTCACATGCTCTCCAATGACTCGACGCGATTTCGTAAAGCCTGCATTTCCACTACGCAAAAAACGCTTCGTGAAAACACATGCACTATCGCTTCTGGGGACTACTCGACTCCTGTCTCGCAGCGATTGTTCTTAATTCGTGCGTCACTCAATTCAATGACGTTTAGCTAATTTCTTTATTCGTAAGGTTTGATAGGCTCGTATGTTCTGCAAAAATGGGTTGGTCTTTAAAAAGCGGAGATGAGTTATCGAAACAACAAAAGCGACTTCTTCTTGGTTTATTATCTTTAATGCGCAACAAATACCACCTTCATCGCCCATATACATCACATCAGTAACTTCTATTTGTGAATCAGGAGAAATATTAAACGATTTAGTTCCTTTTTCCCTTAGTTGACGTATAAGAATATCTGTCGGCTTAGCAGGAATGGGTAAATGTGTTTTCAATTTCAGCATTAATGCTGCCACTTGCTTTGAATTATCAATCATATTGTTTCTGGCTATTTGGGGTTTATTCTAAACCCATTAATTTCAGTTTTTTGATGTTATCGAGAAAAACTTTATCAACAGGTCGTTTCCAGTGAATTCCCTTAAATTCCAAAAAATCCTTATGTAAATATTTGACCATAAGATCAACAACCCTTTCGGAAGAAAGTTTTTCAGTACATTCACTTTTTCAAACTCCTGATCTTAATATTAGTGTGTGACCATCTGATCGTTGACCGATCCAAATACTTACAAAGTGCTCTTCATCAATCATCAATTTTACTAAATCATTCTCCTGCGCACCTTCTCCTGAATAGATAACGGCATCACAAATATTATCTTCTGTCGGGTTCTCAAAATGACCAATAGTGTCTGTCCGCAATTTCATATTTACTAGTTAAGTCACTTGCTGTTTTTGGTGTGTACGTTTGACGATTTTACATGGTATCCAGAAACTGGACAATTTTTGTTGTTTTGCAACTAGACAGTTTGAACCCTTTTGTCTACTGTTCAAAACAGTGTCCCTTGATTTCAGTGGCTTTCAAGGGTGTCAAAACGCCAAAACAGTAGACATTACGATAACCCCATCTGAATTATTAACACATTGCCCACCATATTCATCGCCACAAAGCCGCCAGTCGTGACCGTCAGTTGATGGCCGCGATTTGCCCGTCAGCACGGCATAAAGATCAACGACAGCTATCTGGAAACGCTTGCGTCAGTACCCAACCCACAAGAGTTACTGAAATCAGATTTATGGCAGGATACTGACGACCAGAAATCTCAATGTAATTAATTTCCAGTATACGCTTTCATATTCAAAGCGTGTGCCTTGGGCCATGTATCTGTCGATTGTTTTTTAACACATCAAATTACCTTCTCCGGTTTTGCATGCTCGCCATAAACTGTTTTATTTGCTGCAGAAATTGCGCTGCCGGCTTTCTTTTGTAATGCTTCATGATGTCGTCAACTTTGTTAAAGACTTGATCGTGCATGTGAATTTTATGTTGCATGGTCGTTCCTCTCATTATAAAAGTCTCAGTGAACTCGATAACTGCGCATTTGCCCGACTAATACGCCCTGTATGACAACTTGTTCTGGACGATAAGACAGCGCGGTCATGTTGGCATTGGCAGGCAATAGCAAGACCTGCTTCGCCCCCTGCTCCAGATATTTCAGAGTGGCTTCGGCGTTATCGATTAAAGCCACGACAATATCACTGTTGTTAGCACAATCATGCTGCTCAATGACCACCCAATCCCCATCAAAAATACCCGCTTCAATCATGGAATCGCCCTTCACCTGTAACACATAGCAAGGTTTTTCGGTTTTCAGGGCATCCGGTACCGTCATATAGTCAACCGTTGCCAAGGCTTCAATCGGTTTGCCGGCGGCAATAACACCAATAAATGGCAAGCCTTGTTCCGGTTGTGACTGTTCTTGCCCGGCTTGCAGGGTCAGACGAATCCCGCCTTGTTTATTACCGGTAAAAAGCTCGATCAGACCTGCCTCAATCAAGGCCATGATATGTTTATACAAAGACCCGCGCGAGGTCATGCCCAACCGCACACAGAGCTCGGCCAAGCTGGGTGGACAAGAAAAACTATCGGTGTTGTCACGCAGATAATTAAAAACTTGCTGTTGTCGCCGGGTGATTACTTTCATGAAGCGTTGCCTCTCATTGAGCTTTACGTTGTTTGCCATCTTAGCAAAAATACCCTAGAATGCAACAAAAAAGAGAACAAAAAGAAAACATGGCAGCTGTGTATTTCTGTTTTGTTATCCACCCTATTCCTGCTGAGTTATTATGTCCCTGTCTGCCTATATTGTTTTCTTGCCAACCCTCTGCCCGCCCAGACTACCGCTGCCGCTATTCAGTGGTAAAGTCGCGGCCGGCTTTCCCTCGCCTGCCGATGATTACGTAGAAAAGAATCTGGATTTAAACGAGCTCTTGATACAAAAGCCGGCAGCGACCTTCTTTGTCCGTGCACAAGGCGAATCCATGCTCGGCGCGGGTATCCATCCCAACGATATTCTGATTGTCGACCGGTCTATCGAACCGGTGCCGGGTAAGATCGTCATTTGTGCACTGGATGGTGAACTGACAGTGAAACGCTTGGAGCGGGCCAATGAGCAATGGCAACTGAAAGCGGAAAACCCTGCCTATGCCGATATTGTCATTCATGATGACCTGGACATGGTGATTTGGGGCGTAGTGACCAACGTGATTCATCCGCTGTAATGCCGCCGCTGCTCGCACTCGTTGATTGCAACAATTTTTACGTATCGTGTGAACGGGTTTTTCGCCCGGATTTGATTGGCAAACCGGTGATGGTACTGAGCAATAATGACGGTTGTGTGGTGGCCCGTAGTAAGGAGGTGAAAGATCTTGGGGTAAAAATGGGGGTACCGGTTTTCCAGATACAGCAACTGATCAATAAACACCAGATACAACTATTTTCATCCAACTACACGCTTTATGCCGATATGTCAGCGCGCGTCATGGCTACGCTGGAAGCGTTTGCGCCGTCTATGGAAGTTTATTCCATCGACGAAGCCTTTTTGGATTTAACCGGTGTTTGTCAGCAAGATACTGTCGCTTATGGCCAACGCATCAGAAAAGTTGTGGTTCGCGCCACCGGCATTCCGGTTTGTGTCGGCATGGGGCCGACCAAAACCCTTGCCAAGCTGGCGAATTTCGCTGCCAAAAAATGGCTAAAAACCGAGGGTGTTCTGGATCTATCTGATCTTGTACGCCGAGAAAAATTAATGAAGATTGTGCCGGTAGGTGAAGTATGGGGTATTGGTTCAAAGACAACCGTAAAATTAAATAAACTCGGCATTCACACCGCATGGGATTTGGCTAGCCAATCGCCACAGAAAATACAAAAAGCTTTTAATGTTGTGGTTGCCAGAACGGTAATGGAACTAAACGGCACAACCTGTTTAGCGCTGGAAGAGATAAGTCCAAATAAACAGCAGATCGTGTGTTCACGCAGTTTTAGTCGTCGATTAACTCAGTATCAAGAACTTTCTCAAGCCTTATCCGAATTTTGTAGCCGTGCCGCTGAAAAGCTCAGACGACAAGACTCATTGACCGGATGTGTAACCGTGTTTATCAGAACCAGTCCGTTCAATCCCCATGAGCCGCAATATCAGCGCTCAGCCAGTATCAAACTGAATACAGCGACCCAAGACACTCGCATTTTAATCACTACTGCCAACCGTTTACTGACAGAGATATTTAAAAAGGGTTATAACTACCAGAAATGCGGTGTGCAGCTTACTTATATCCAATCAAAATCAGCACCCGGTCAACTTCAATTATTTGATTTTCAAAATAGCGGCCTACCCACAGAAAATAGCCCGTTAATGGTTGCAATGGACAGAATTAATAACCGTTTTCCAAAGATGATTTCAGTGGCAGCGACAGGTTTTGATAAATCATGGAAGCCAAAAGCAGAACGAATCTCACCTAAATACACAACTGATTGGCGAGAATTGGTGATGGTTAAGTAGAAAAACGTCAGGTGCTATTTTAAGATTACTCATTTGTAGTTTATTTCCGACTGTCTTTAAAAGCGCTTAGATAATCGGCGTTGCAGTTGATTGAGCATAATCATGCCAAGTTACATATCGATCAAGTGTTCAAAAGATTAGAAAATTCACTTATCAGATGGTTGATTGTAATGTTCATAGTCCAAACAATAATTATTGCGTTAATTATTAAGTGCTAATATTTTGAACCTGAATAATGCTTTAGCAAGCCGATTGCCGATTGTGACTATTCGTTTTGTGTCGGAAATAATTCCGGATAGCTGCCATTCAAATCAGCTATATTAAAGTAAGTTCATCGGCTCCATCCGATCCATACCTGGCGGTCGGTTATGATTTTACGCTTCCCTAAACCGGACATTCGTGCCTCTCAACCTTAAGCAAAGGATTATCCAAGTACCAGAGATAAGCTGATTGCTTCATTGCGTGTGGAGCGGAGTAAAATGACTTAAATTGCTAAAAAACATCTACTGCCATAAAAAAGATTGCTTTTTATGGAAAAATAAGAGCATCATTCGCAATGTTATCTTTTTATCAGATCGGATTGCAAACCACGCAGCCACCAAGACAACACCCTCGCACGGAACTTCCGTCCTCTGGTAATAACGCCCCATCAATACTATCTGTGAAGCGCAACTGTGACATTGGAGCCAGGTATTGGCATTGGGTATCAAGGGATGATAATGGTCGTGCGTAATACAAACAGGTCTTGCACTGACACATCAAAATATAACTGCTCTAAATAGACGCGGGTTAGCGACAGCGTAACCCGACAAATCGTACTATCTGTGTCGGGTTACGGCTAGCGCCTAACCCGACCTACAAAGATTATTTACATTTTTGTGTGATAAAAAAGTGTCAACTACTTTTGGGTTTCTATGAAGGATGCCGATTAAACTTTCCTATTTAAGGACTTTACGTATGGCGAATAAAAAATCATGGCTAGCGACTGCCTCCCAAGAAAATTAAGCCGATCGTCACTAGGAGGCTGTCCGAGAATAGAAAACCTACTGCGGAAAAGCCATTTCGCCCAGATTTACCGCTCATTTTAGTTACACGAATAAACTATTTATATCAAATGATCAAAAAATCTGACTCAAAATGGCTTCCCCTCGCTACGGTTCCTATTCTCGGAGAGCCTCCTAGTTCAACGCAATCATTGCTAAAAGAAAAAGCAGACAAGCTAATTGATGGCGTAATTAAACCCATGCATGTGAAACCAGCCCCAACAATCGATGATTAAAACCATATAGCCGATATTCATAGCAAATGGTACAGGAATTATTTTTATTTTTGTGCAACCTATAACTGCCCAAGCCCGAATGCAATATTGCCATCCTTTGAGACAAAGTTTGCACGAATGGAATATATTGCTGACAACAAATTTAATCTTGCGTACATGCGACATACCGAACAATGGTTTGAAGTGTTTCAGGATATTTCGATGGATGAGTGTCTAAAGTCAATTGAGGAAAATCCTGTTTTTACACCTTGATGAGGGCTGCTGAACAGTTACAATATTTATATATAATAACGATTACTGACCAATCATCATTCTCAGTGCCTAATATAGATATTGAAATAAGGGGACGAGGAGATAATCAAAAGGTAAATCCTTATTTCTCGTGCCTAAAAGTTAACTGTTATAGTGCCACGTATCATTCTTGGTTCAACCGGATGTTTCATAATGCCATATTGCGAATCTATACCCGCTGGATAGCGATAGTCATAGGCGTAGGCAATATCGTTGGCAGTTGAGCCGAAAATATTAAACAGGTCGATTTCCACTTTGTATTTTCGGTATTGATAACCCGAGCTTAAATTGACGATGCTGGTATTACCGGCCCAATAGGTACCGGATTCATTTAAAGGTAAATCACCAAAATGACGTAAGCGTACCGAGCCAAATAAACCATTGGGAGCCACAATTGTGGCTCCTGTAGTGATAACCGTATCGACTGAATTGGGGATATAGCTATTAGTCGAACCTTGAGGTGTTTGGGCAAAATGTGCAGAAGTAAAGGCAAAGTCGGCATCCAGCGTCAACCATTCAGTGGGTTTGTAATAGTTAGTAAACTCTACGCCATAACGTTCAGATTTACCATTGACTTCCGTGGTGCCGGCATCTCCTACAAAGACCAATTCCTGATTACTTTCCAGCCACCATAACGCCAGTGTGCTATTCAGGCCGCTGATAACGTTGCTACGTAGACCTGTTTCGGCACCGCGCGAAGTGGCCATTGGCGAAATAGTGGCTGAATTGGACGCCAATGGCGTGGGTGTTGCAGCCCCAGGATCCAGCTGTAAAGTAGTGCCGCGTGCATCATTGGAGTGATAGCCGTAACCGGCATTGACAAAATATTCAGTGTTGTACCAAGGCCCAACGATCAAACTGAGTTTGGGGCTGAAGACCGCTTGGCTGGCATTGCCTGAATTTGCAGCATTGATAAGGGGATTGTGTGAGAAGGTATCCAGTACAGTGACATCGTTATTGATAAAATCCCCGCGCAAGCCGGTAATGGTTCGCACTTTTTCATGCCAATAGGTTTGGTTTTTGAAGTAAGCGCCGCCGGTACTTTGACTGACATTATTGCGGTTAACCGTACTTAGATACTGCCTGTTAACCGTGTGGTCCAGTCCGACATTCATAATGTCATCATGGCGAAACTGTAGGCCGCAGGTATTATCCATATTAAAACCAAACAGCTTGTTATAGTGCGTATGTTCGATATTGCCGCCGCTCTGTACCCGATGTTCAAATTGATGAATCTGGTCGCCTTGACTTGAGTTATCCAAATAACCGGTAAAGTTGGAGTAAAGATTGACATCATAATAAAGCGCATAAATATTAGCATCATTTTGCCAGTTACCCCCTTTATTCCAGAGGTTACTCGATAGACTAAAGCGATTGGTATTGCCGCCATCACTTGGATCCATCGTGCCGTAGATCCCTATGGATCCATTATCAACGGCGGTTTGCGGGATTTGATTAGTCGCTGTCCAGTTGTTGGTATAGGCTTTGGCAAAAACAGAGGAGCCCCAATTGCCCTGATCCAAGGTATAGCGCATCATGCCGTTAAATTTTTTGGAATCTTCCGGCTGCTGCCAAACCCCGTTATAGAAATTGAACTCACCTGCGTAAAGTAAATGACCGCTGCCAACCTTGTTGGAATTAGCAATCAGGGTGCGGTAATAATCATATTCGCCGGCAGTAAACTTCATGATGCCCTCAGGCAACTTGTCCATTGAGAACATTTTAGAATAGCCGGCCGCAGAAAAATCACCGACATCCGCATAATAAGGCCCTTTACCATATTCAATATTCATTACCAATTCGGGAATGACACTGTTAATGTCCATATAACCCTGTCCATGAGCATGCGTGGGCATATTCATCGGGATGCCATCGACATAAGTGGTAAAGTCAGTGCCATGATCCAGATTAAAGCCGCGCAGGAAGTACTGGTTAGCTTTACCCGAACCACTATGCTGAGTGGCAAGGACACCCGGAATGACTTCCAATATTTCGCCATTACGTGAAAGGGGGCGGTATTCAAATTGCGCCTGATTAACTTCGCCCTGCGATGCCGAACCGGTTATGCCGATAAGGTTTTTTGTGCGTGCATCTTCTATAACAAACATTTCATCAAGTTCTACAACGTCATTTTTACTTTTTTTTGCTTTGGCTTTTGTCGTGACTTCAGTAGACTTTTTGTCAGTGACGTCTGTTTCCTCAGCATTAACATTACTGCCAAAAAAAATGGCAAATAATAGGGCAACCAAACGTAAGGTGGCTATCCCTGCACAATGTAATAATAAAGTCGCAAATACAAATCCCAGCGTATAAGACAGTAAACTCGCTGAAGCTGATATTTCCTGTCCATGTGCATAGCCATGAAAAAAAGCAAAAAAAGCGACAATCAAGACATTTAACTGCGTAGTGAATTTTACTTTGCGGACAATAAA